>NZ_SRLW01000081.1:0-35660 GCF_006518215.1 Myxococcus sp. AB025B | reverse complement strand
GACGCCCACCACGCCCATCAACAGCCCGAACACGACAAGCGGCGCCCCCACCGCCACCCCCACCCCTCCCAGCAGCTTCTTGAGCCCATCGGCAAGGCCCTCGGGACGAGGGCTCACCACCAGGTGGAGCTCAGGTGAGGGGGACGGCGGAGCATCATCAGAACGGCGCGGAGCAGTCATGGCGTCTCGGAGACCAGCGGAAGACCAGGACCGCCATCCTAGAGTCCGCGCCGCCTCCCCTGGCGCACGGAAAATGCCCCGCGCGCCCAGGCGACCTCCACCCTGCCCGCATTCAATGACAGACGTGCAACCGCGTTGCGCGCGGCGTCACGCGCCAGGCGCTCGGCCCGCACGGACGGGAAGTATCAATCCGCCCGAGGGTCCACGCTCACCCCGTCATTTTCCCAGCGGATTTCAGCCTCGGAGGGGTGACACATCCAGGAGCCCATGGTAACCGGAACCTCCACCTCGTTGGTGGTCAAAAGGCACGTCTGACCATCGACTCACCTCTCATCCCAGGGCCGTTTCCGCGGAGCCTCGCGGAGGACCCTGTCATGCAAAGCGAGGAACCGCGTGAGCGCTTCATCCAACGCGGTGCGGTCTCTGTCCGTGGGACAGCGGTACCGTGCCTTCACCCACAGGAACCTGGACGAGCTGACCGCCCGGGCGGGGCTCTCCGCGGAGGAGCGGCTGGCCGTGCAGGCGGTGGCCCAGGTGCTGCCCTTCCGGGTCAACAGCTACGTCGTCGAGGAGCTCATCGACTGGTCGGCCGCGCCGGACGACCCCATCTACCGGCTGGTGTTCCCGCAGGCGGACATGCTGCCGGCCGAGGACGTGTCACGCCTGGTCGACCTGATGCGCGAGGGCACGGCCAGCCTGGAGCTGGCGGCGTACGTGCGTGAGGTGCGCGCGCGGCTCAATCCGCATCCGGCGGGGCAGATGGAGCTGAACGTGCCCCGGCAGGCGAACGAGGAGGCCATTCCGGGGCTCCAGCACAAGTACCGGGAGACGGTGCTGTTCTTCCCGAAGCAGGGGCAGACGTGTCACGCCTACTGCACGTACTGCTTCCGCTGGGCGCAGTTCGTGGGGGACGCGGACCTGAAGTTCGCGTCGAAGGACATCGCGCCCATGGTGGACTACGTGCGCGAGCACGAGGAGGTCACCAACGTGCTCTTCACCGGGGGCGACCCCATGGTGATGGGCGAGGCGGTGCTGTCGCGCTACATCGAGCCGCTCCTGGACATCGAGCACCTGGAGGCCATCCGCATCGGCACCAAGTCGCTGGCGTACTGGCCGCAGCGCTTCGTGACGGACCCGGACGCGGACGACACGCTGCGCCTGTTCGAGAAGGTGGTGGCGTCCGGCAAGAGCCTGGCCTTCATGGCGCACTTCTCCCATCCGCGGGAGATGGAGCCGGACATCGTGCAGGAGGCGGTGCGCCGCATCCGCTCCACCGGCGCGGTCATCCGCACCCAGGCGCCGCTCATCCGCGGCATCAACGACGACGCGGCCACCTGGGAGCGCATGTGGCGCACGCACCTGCGCCACGGCATGGTGCCCTATTACATGTTCGTCGAGCGGGACACGGGGCCGCAGGACTACTTCGCCGTGCCGCTCGCGTCCGCGCACGACATCTTCCAGCAGGCGTACCGGCGCGTGTCGGGGCTGGCGCGCACGGTGCGCGGGCCCTCCATGTCCGCCACACCGGGCAAGGTGTGCGTGGACGGCGTGCTCGAGCTGGGCGGCGAGAAGGTCTTCCTGCTGCACTTCATCCAGGCGCGCGACGCGGCGCTGGTGGGCAAGCCCTTCTTCGCGCGCTACGACGAGCACGCCACGTGGCTGCACGACTTGAAGCCCGCCCTGGGCGCCTCGCGCTTCCCGTGGGAAGCGGAGCTGTCCCTGGGGGAGGCCGCTAACCTCCCAGGATGAGGATGGCCATGCCCAGGATGAGCACGGCGATCATTCCGGACTTCAGCGCGATGTTCGCCTCGCGGAAGAAGAGCGCCGACAGCACGAAGCCGACGATGAGGCTCGTCCTGCGCAGCACGGACAGGTGCGTCACCAACGCCTGGGGCTCGGAGATGGCGACGAAGTAGATGAGCTCCGCCGCCACCCACGAGCACCCCACCAGGGGGATGCCCCAGCTCCACGTGAGCCCCAGGCCCCACGCGCCCCGTCGCCACATGTACGGCACGAAGACGAGCGCGGACAAGAGGCAGCGCTGGAACGCGGAGCTGGCCTGCAGCTCCAGCACCGGCAGCGCCAGCCGCGCGACGAGGAACTTGTCGTAGACGGTGGTCGCCGCCGACAGCGCGGTGGCGGCGAGCATCCACCAGAAGGAGCGGCTCTTCGACAGCGCGAGGCCCTCCTTCCGGCCCACGATGGACAGCACGTAGTACGAGCAGACGGTGAGCATCAGCCCGAGGAACTGGAGGGGCGTGAGCAGCTCGCGGAACATCAGGAACCCGCCCGCGAGCGTCCACAGCGGGCCGGACGCTCGCACCGCGCCGGCGATGGAGATGGGCAGCTCGCGCACCGCGTAGTACGCGAGAATCCAAGAGGCCGTCATCGCCACGCCCTTGGGGAGCAGCCACGCCTGCTCGCGCCACGTCAGGCCGAAGGGGTCGATGGGCACGGGCAGCGCGCCCGGAATCAGCGCGGGCACCCAGCACAGCGCGCCGAAGAGGGAGGACCACATGACGACGGGGATGACGCTGTTGCCCGTCATCGCCTTCTTCGTCCAGACGTCATACAGGCCGAGCATCACGCCCGCGCCCAGGCCATACGCAATCCACATGGTGGGGCTTTCCGAGACAAGGGTGGGCCGCCCGGGCGCTCACGTCGCCCGGGTCGGGAGCTGGTCGTGGCCCTCCGGCCGCCAGCGAACAGGGGATGCGCCGTCAGCCCTGGAGCGAGCGGAGGCCTGCGTGGGTCTCGCGAGCGACGCGCGCTGTCGGCTGCGCCAACGGGGAGCCCTTCCGGCGCCCCGCCAGCGCGGTTCGAGCCGTGCCGTCAGTCCTGGAGTGAGCGGAAGACGGCGTGGGTTTCGAGCAGGTGCTTCGCGGACTTGGTGCCCGTGAGCACGTAGCCGGAGAAGCGCTGCCGGAGGATGTGCTGGAGCGACTCCCTCGCGGACCGCGTGGGCTCCCGCCCCTCCTCCTGCACGAGCTGCCCCATGGCGAAGGGACGGTTGACCAGGACCTGCAGCCCGTGGCGCGCGGCCAGCTCGAACGCGGGCGCGAGCGTGGTGTTCAACACGTTGAACGGGAACTGGAGGAACGAATACACGCCCACGTCACACGCGGCCTCGGCCGCGGCCACGTCGCTCACGCTCACGCCCACGTGGCGCACCCCGAGCGTCCCCGCGTACTCGAGCACGCGCAGCACCTCGGGCGCGCTCACGTTGGCCGCCGTGGCCTTGTGCACCTGGAGCAGGTCGATGCGCCCGAGCAGCCGCGTGCTCTGGTCCAGGCTCCTGCGAAGCGCGTCGTACGAGTGGTCCGTGAATGACGCCTGCTTCCCCGCGTCCCAGTGCTCCCCCAGCTTGGTGGCGACGAAGACGGAGCTCCGCTCGGCGCCGAGCCGCGACAGGAAGGCGCCGAAGCGCTGCTCGCTCGACCCATACGCGGGCGCGGTGTCGTAGCAGCGCACCCCCAGCTCGAACGCGGTGTCGAGCAGGTGTTGTCCATCCGCCTCGGTCGGAGGCGGCTCGGAGCGATAGCCCCACGCGCGTCCGAGCGAGAGCAGCCCGAGCCCCAGTCCCACCGCGCTCATGACTTCACCTTCGGGTGATAGAAGGCCTGGGGCTTCACGTCCTCGGCGCGGAACACGCCGTTGCCCAGGATGACCTGCCCCACCTCGAGCACGAGCCCCCGCGCCGTCCCCGAGCCCTTCAGTACCGCCGCGCGCGCGTCCGGGTCCGCGTCACTGAAGGGCGCGCCCGCCGCCAGCTTGCAGTTGTCCACCGAGATGGCCCCGAGCAGCTGCGAGCCCGAGCCGAGCGAGCACTCGCCGAACACCGACGCCCCGCCGAGATAGCGGCCACCATCGCCGATGCGGATGCGCGCGCCGGGGCGGTTGGCCTTCGCGGTGAATCCGCCCTCGCCGAACTGGTTCCCATCGCCCACGAGGATGGCGCCCGTCTCCGCGGCCAGCAGCGTGCCGGTGTGCAACACATTGCGGTTGCCCAGCCGCAGCTCGGCCGTGGGCGCGCAGGTGAGCGTGACACACGGGTAGAGGACGTTGCCCTCGCCCAGCTTCAGGTGCCGCGAGATGAGGACGGAGAATGGGTCGTAGATGACGTTGCCGGTGTCCGCGAGCGCGAGCACCTCCGTCACCGTCAGCAAGCCCGCCGAGCGCCGGGGCGCATCCAGGGCCGCGAGCAGCTCAAGCCGCATGGTGGGCCTCCCGCGCGACGGAGGCGAGGCTGGCGTGGAGCACGTCACACGGCCGCTTCGCGATGAGCCCGTCCTCCAGCCGCTCGTAGAGCCGCGCCGTGAGCACGTCGGTGAGGAACGGCGCCTCGGTCATCTTCCCCGGCAGGATGCAGATGTGGCCCGGCACCGGCTCGTGGATGGCGATGTTGAGCGAGCGCGCGGACGTGGCATCCGGCGCGAAGTCCACCTTGGTGCAGGCGACGTCGCTGTACGTGCCCGCGCTCTTCCAGCCCGGCACCAGGCGCTCCAGCGCGCGGTGCAGGTTGTCGGCGCGCTCGGGCACGACGAGGTAGTCGGGGTTCGCGCACAGGAGCGCGTCCTCGTTGAGCCCCACGACGCTGTAGTCCCCGTGGTGCATCATCGCCGCCTCGTGTGGGTCCACGTAGAACAGCCCGTGGCCGCCCAGCCGAGGCACCACCACCAGGTGGCTCTTCCAGTAGCGGATGGGCAGCTCCAGCTCGAAGAACTGGCGGAACAAGTCTCGCGCACCGAAGCCCGTCGAGTAGACGAACAGCCGCGCCTCCAGCTGCAGCGTCGAGCCGTCCGCCATGACGACGGTGGCCTCCGAGCCGCGCACGTGCTCCAGGCGGGCGCCGGTGAGCACCTCGGCGCCGCCCTGCTGCGCCGAGGTGAGCAGCTTGCGGTACAGCATCCGCGTGTTGATGCTCACGTCCGCCACCTCGAACACCTCCGAGGCCCGCGCCAGGTCCGCCGACGGGAAGCGCGCGGAGGCCTGCGCCTTCGTCAGCGGCCGATAGGACACGCCCGCCTCGTCCCAACGCGACACCAGCTCCTGGAGCCGGTCCGCGTCCCGCACCAGCACCATCGGCGGACGGTCCGCGTCCTCCACCGCCTCCGGGGCGAAGGCGCGAATCTGCTCGTGGCCGTAGATGCAGCGCCGCGCCACCTGCACCGCCGCCTGCCGGTCCTTCACCGAGCCCGCGTGATAGCTGCCCCGGTGCAGCCAGCCCTCGTTGCGCGTGGACGGCCCGCTCGCCAACGTCGGCTGCTTCTCCAACAACAACAACCGCAGGCCGAGCCGCGCCAGCTTGTGGCTCGCCATCAATCCCGTCACCCCGCCCCCCACCAACACCACGTCATATCGCTGCAGGTTTCGCGTCACGGAGGTCTCCCCAAAAGGCTCGCTGCCCCCGTCAGACAGTGCTCATGACGGAGAGTTTTCAGAATCGTGACTTGCACGACTAGCTTGATTTGCCACTATTGACGGTTCACGTCTGACTTCGGAAGGACGCGGCGGGTGCGGCGTCCGGCCTCATGTCAGACATCGTCCGGAGTCGGTGGCGCGAGGCGGCCCGGAGACGACGGGCTGTCACGCTCCGCGCGACGGCGCCGCTGGCATCGCCGCCTGGAGCCCGCTCGGAGCTCCGCGGCGCACGCCCTCCGTCACGGGAGGTGTCCACCCGCGTCCGTGGGAACACCAGGCAACGGCGCTCGGACCTCCGAGGCTCCGCGCCCGAGCGGGCGAAGAGGGCCACGCCACGCCCGAACGACCAGCGCCGCCGCGCTCACGCGGTGCTTGCCCACAAGTCCCCCACACGCCTGACGGGAGCGCGCACGGCGCGACGAGCCCCGGACGGGCCGAAGCAAACACACCGGATGCGTTCACCCTGAAATTCTTCAGGAGGCGTGAGCGCGTGCGAGGTCTGTTCAAGTGGGCTGGCTGTGCGGCGATGCTGGTGGCGTGCGGGGGTCCAGAGACGGACGAGGCGCTGGAGGCCGGCGACGATTCGGGCACGCGGCTGGCGAGCGTGACGCTCCCCGAGGGCCAGTCCATCTCGTTCCACGAGGTGCCCGACTACGGCATCGTCACCGTGGTGAAGGGCCCGCGCGGCACGCCCATGCCGGACGCGGCGGCGTTCGACGGGATGCCCATCACGGAGGTCTACCGCAAGCTGTCCGGCGGGCAGGAGCCGCCCGCGAAGCTGGTGGAGGCCGCCAGCCGCGCGCCGTCCATGCTGCACCTGACGCCCACCCGCGAGGCCCTGGCGCCCGAGGGGCCGGCCCGCAGCTCCGCCGACGTGGGGCCCGGCGTCGTCCGCCAGCAGGCCCTGCCGGACACCGCGTGGTGGTCAGCCAACTTCTGCCAGGGGCTCCACCAGGAGTACGACGCCATCTGGTGCCCGACGAACGTGTACAGCTGGGCGCACTCCGGCTGGGGCCCGGTGCAGAAGTACTACCAGGCCTGCGCCACCACGGGTGAGGCCACGGGTACGCTGTGGCTGGAGCGCTGGGGCAGCGGCGCGTGGCAGCGCCTGCAGACGGCCAGCCTGCCCAGGTGGTGGTGGACGTGCACGTGGGCGGTGGGCGCGGCGCAGTACCGCTCCGGCATCGACGCCACCGCGAACGCGCTCTTCGTGGAGCGCTACCGCTACGCCATCCCCAACATCGTCGCCAACCTGTCGGACTTCCCGAGCGACCGCAGCTACACGGGCTTCTCCGACAACCTCCAGGGCCTCACCCACGACGCCCACTACTGGTACCAGACGCGCAACGCGACGAACTTCTGGAAGGACGAGTCCACCGAGGGGCTCATCGCCTGGTGGCCGATGGCGGGGCTGAACAACAACCCCGGCGGCACCTACCGCATGCCCTCGCCCTGGTACAACGCGGGCTTCCGGCACTACGGCGACCTGGTGCACGTCAACGGCTACCTCTACATCGCCATGGACGGTCCGGGGCGCAGCGGCGCGGTGGGTGTGTTCAACACGAGCATGCAGTACATCGGCTATGCGTCCCTGCCGCAATGGGAGGGCGGCGTGGCCTTCATCGCGCACAACCCGCGTGACGGCCTGTTCTACGCGGTGACGAACCACCCGGGCTACACGGTGCTGCGCGGCTATCAAATCACGCTGTCCGGCACGACGGTGTCCATCACGCACAAGCGCACGCTGTCCTTCTCCAGCAACATCCCGCAGGGCACCTGGATTCAGGGCGGCAAGATCTCCGCGCGCGGCAACCTCTACGTGAGCGTGGGCGGCGGAGGACAGACGTCCGGCATCTACATGGTGGACGTCGTCAACGGCTACGTGCAGGGCTACTACTACGTCCCCTACGGCTCCACCGACGAGTTCGAGGGCCTGGACCTCTGGGACCTGGACGCCGACCCACGCATGGGCGCGCGCGGCCAGATTCACATGCAGAAGATCAACATCGACCTGCCCGGCTTCGACGACGACTACTGGCTGGGCCACTACCGCGTGGACGACCCGAGCCGGCTGTAGGCTTCCAGGGGCCAATCACATCAGCGCCAACACACTCCTGCCGTGGCGCTGGAACAAAGCCTGACATATGGGCCTGGAAGACAATCCAGATTCCGGGCGCCGTCTGTCGATGACATGATTGCGGGCACACCTCGCCGTCCCATCGGAGCCTGCAATGACTCTCCCTGGTCGAGCGCTGTTCCTCGCATGTGCCGCCATCGCCTCGCTGCTCACGGGCTGTTCCGGGCCCGACGAGGCCACCGTCGGCGCTGACCCCGCCTCCGAGGCGACGTCCTCCGAGTCCGCCCTGGCCTCCTGCACCAGCACCACCCAGACGGCGTGCCGGATGGAGGCCGGGTGCTCGTGGAACGCCGGCTGCTGCGGCGGCCTGTGCCTGCCCACCAGCCAGACCTGCCCCATCACCTGCCCGCCGCCCGAGTCCTGAGCGGCGCGCGGCTCCAGAAAACAACCGCGCGGTCGGCCGTCACCTCGGGAGTGACAGCCGCCGCGCGGTGAAGGACTCGGAACGCCCCCCCTTCCCGCTCAGGAACCCGCTGAGGCTCCCGGAGCGTCCCGAATCACAGGGCCCGACGGGCGAAGGCCACCCCGTCACGTCGAGCCCCCGGGCACCTTCCAGCGTGCCCGGGTCTTGCGACATCGACAGCGGGAGCTAGTTCACGCCGACGGCGGTCCAGCTCTCCTTCACCTTCGCCACCTCGGCCGAGTCCGCGCCGTACAGGTCCGTGGCCGCCTTGATGGTGGCCGTGCGCGCCTGGGCGAACGTGGTGCTGGGCGTCATGTAGTGGGCCAGGGCGCGGTAGTAGATCTTCAGGCCCTTCTCCATCCCGATGCCGTCCTTGACCTCAATCTTGGACGTGCGGTTCGTGCCACCATTGGCCAGCAGGTAGAACGCGTTGTTCGCGATGCCGCTGGAGCCGTGGACCTCCGTCTGCTTCGGGTAGTCCTTGTAGTTGTCGATGGAGTAGTTGTCCTTCTTCGGGTCGTCCATGTACCGCAGGCCGTCCGTGTCATCGCCGTTGGTCGGCGTCCACGCCGTCTCGCCGATGGTCCAGTTGAACTTCACGTCCGGGTTCTGCGTGGACGCGTACCACTCCACGCCCGCGCCCATGATGTCGCTGAAGGCCTCGTTCAGGCCGCCCGACTCGCCGCGGTAGATGAGGCCGGCGGTGCGCTCGGTGAGGCCGTGGGCGATTTCGTGGCCCGCGATGTCCAGCGCGGTGAGCGGACCGGAGTCCACGCCGTCGCCGTCGCCGTAGCTCATCTTCTCGCCGTCCCAGTACGCGTTGACGAAGTTCTCGCTGACGTGGACGTAGGAGACGAGCCTCTCACCCTTGCCGTCGATGGAGTCGCGGCCGAGGATGTTCTTCAGGAAGTCGTACGTCATCGCCGCGCCGTAGTGCGCGTCGACGGCGGCGCGGTTGCGCTCCGGGTCCGTGGCCTCGCCCCAGACGTTGTTGTCGTCCTTGATCTGCGTCTGGCCGCTGGCCTCTTCCTGGTTGCGCGCGTCGTACGTGGCCACGCCCTTGCCGCGCGTGCCGTCCTCGAGCGTGTACGTGCCGTCCGCCTGCTTCTTCGTCTCCAGCGCGACCTTGCCGCTGTACATGGACGTGTCGTCCGCGCCGCCCGTGGGGGTCGTCGGGTCCGTGGGCGGCTGCTGCGTCGCCTTGGGGGTGATGGACAGGCCCCACTTGACCAGCTTGCCCTTGTCGCCCGCGGCGTGGTCGCTCACCTTCAGCGTCCACTCGCCCTTGGCGGACTCGCCCGCGAAGGCGCTCAGGTCGAAGTCCTGCTTGATGTTGTCCGCGCTGCCGCCCGTGCGGTTGTGCACGTCGAACGTCTTGCCCGAGGGGCTGGTCAGCGTGACCTTCAGGTCCCCCTTGTACGAGTGGGTGATGTCCAGCGACAGCTTGAGCTTGTCCACCGTGACGTCGTCGGCGACCGTCACCTTGGAGGTGACCGAGCCCTTGTCCTTGATCTGCGCGTTGGGCGTCGTGGAGACCTTCACGTCCGCGGGGGCAGCGGCGGCGCCCTTGGCGCCCTTGGTCGCGGCCGCGTCGCTCACTCCACCGTGCGTGGCGCAGGGGCAGTTCTTGAAGCCGTCGATGGTGTTGAACTGCTCGTAGACCTTCCCGCTGTTCGCGTCGATGAAGTAGTTCATCTTGCGCGGGTTCTCGGTGGCCGTGGTGTCGGCGACCTCCACGCGGTACGCGGAGCGGTACTCGCCCGACGGGTCCTTGTAGATGATGCGCTCGGAGTGCGGCTGGCGGTCCGGCGTGCCGTTGAACTCCTTGAGCGCGATGTCCAGCACCTGCGCGTTGGACAGCGCGGGCTTCTGCGTGCCCAGGCCCGAGGGAATCTTGGACTGGTCACCCGTGACGCTGTCGACCTTGCCGTCCTTGGCCAGGTGCGCGACGACCTGCTCGCCGTAGACCTTCACGCCCTCGTGGCTGCGGTCCAGGCGCACGTGCGTCATGCCCAGCTCGTCCCGCTCCACGTTCTTGGGGACGAAGGAGGGGTACTGGATGCCGCCGCGCAGGCCCTGCGACGGGAGCTTGGTGCCCACGTCCAGGTGCTGCAGCGCGGTCTGGATGGCGCTCTGCGCCTCCTTGCTGTCCAGCGCCAGGCGGCCAACCGGGGGCGGCAGCGGCTTGAGCGTGCTCTCCGCGCGGGCCAGGTCGGACGTCTTCGCGGCCGGGCCGAACCCGTCCTTGATGACGTTCGCGGCCGTCGGGGTCTTCGCGGCGCTCTTGGGCCGAGCCTCGGAGGAGATGGTGGGGAGGACCGTCGGCTTCGAACCTTCAGTGCGGCGAATGCTCATGGGGGTCTCAGGACTCCATACGAGGTGGCTGAAGAGTTATCGCGAGAATGTATCAAGAAGTTGCGCTCATCGCGAAACGAAGGCCCGCGCGCGCCGGGAGCCGCCGGTGCGCACGAGCCTTCTTGCTTTTCGAGAAGCCGCCTCGGGGCGCGCTTCGGCTCACATGAAGTTGAAGGGCGTGGAGACGGAGAGTGTGTGGATGAGCTGGTCGGTCTCGGCGGTGGGGCGGCGGGTGAAGACGTTGAGGTAGCCGACCTCCACGGCGGAGTGGTCGCCCAGCTTCCAGCCCACGCCCACGAAGGCGCGGTTCATGTCGAAGCCCCGGCGAGGGCCGCTGTCCACGGAGTTGAGGTGGACGAAGGCCTCGTCCCAGACGATGAGCGACAGCCGACCCTCGGCGGCCACGGGCAGCGCGCCGCGCAGCATCACCCGGGCGCGATGGGACACCTCCGTGGTGCCCGGCAGGAACCGCTGCTCCAGGCGCGCCCGCACCACCGTCCGCACCTCGCCCAGCCTCGGAGTGAACAGGAGTTGCTGGTACAGGCGACTCTCGTTCTGGCGGAGGGCGGGGTCTCCGTCCCACACCCAGACGGGAATCCAGCCGTAGCCCAGCCACAGGGAGAGGTCCTGGGTGACACGGGTACCGCCGGCGGCGCGGAGGATGGCGCGGGCGTCGTCCTCGCCGAAGCGGGGCTGGGCCTCCAGGTAATAGAGGAACGGCTCGGCGATGGGGCCCTGCGCGCTGACGGTGTACCAGAACTGCGCCTCGGAGCTGATGGGCCGGGCGAGGGCGGCCGGGGAAGCGACGACGCAGAGCAGGAGGACGAGGAGGCGGGGGAGGTGCGAACGCATGGTGTGTGCCTAGAGCATGAACAGCACCCGCTCAATCCATCCGTGCCAGCGAACGTGGCCCGGACAACGATGGGCGGACGCGGGGGTGTCAGGCCTCTCAAAGCGGCCCGGGCCCCGGCGAAAGCAACTCCGTGTGTGCGAGGCGTGGACGCGCGGGGCGCATGGCTTGACCCGAGGGCGCGGAGGCGTGCGACGCTTCGGGTTGCTCGCGTCGTCCCCCCACGCGCGTCTGGCCCGTCCCCCTCCTGGAGTCCCCCTCATGGCCACGAGTGCTTTCTCAGCCCTCATGAATGTCTCGCAGTTGCTGTTGGAGAAGGGCTTCGAGCCCGACAACGTCACGTCCGCGCTCGGCCAGGTGGGCGCGGCGCTGGATGTGGACCGGGTCTACATCTTCGAGAACAGCACCGCGCCCGACGGGAAGCTGCTGTGCAGCCAGCGCTACGAGTGGACCGCGGCGAGCGCCTCCGCGCAGCAGGACAACCCCGAGCTGCAGAACGTGCCCTATGACGAGGTGATGCCGTCGTGGGTGGAGCCCCTGTCCTCGGGGCGGGTGCTCAAGGGCGCGCCGCGCGACTTCCCCTCTCCCGCGAGGGAGCTGTTGGAGAGCCAGGACATCCGCTCGCTGCTCGTCTGTCCCATCGTGCTGGGCGGCGAGTGGTGGGGCTTCGTGGGCTTCGATGACTGTCGCACCGAGCGCACCTGGCCGGGCGAGGAGAGCCACGTGCTCCAGGCCCTGTCCAACGCGCTGGCGGGCTCGCTGCGCCACGCGCGCCTGCGCAACACGCTCCACAGCGTACAGACGCAGTTGCGCTCCATCATCGAGCGCTGCGCCTCCACCGCGTCCTGAGACGCCGTCAGTCCGTCCGGGCGAGGCCGAGCCCGTCGGAGCTCGCCTGCGGCACGAGCAGCACGCCGGCGATGAGCCACGGGTAGGGGCCCTTCCGGGCCCTGTCCGGCACCTGGAACCCCAACTGGGGCGGCGGCGGCGCCCCGGACGTGGACACGTACACGGTGGAGATTGCCTCGAGCGCGCTGCCGTAGCGCGGGGTGCCGGGCCCGGCGGAGTTGCTTGCCGCCAGGGCCTCGTCACGGACTACCACTGGGCGGGGTCGGCGTCGGCGAAGGTGGTGCCGACGCCAATCTCGTCGAACCAGATGCTGCGGTTGGGCTGGCTGCCCTGCATGTAGCCGTCGTCGTACCAGCCATTGGCATACAGGCCGACGCGGAACTGGAAGTAGCGGTCGTCGGCGATGGTGGTGTTGAGGTTGTACTGCTCGAGCACCTTCACGCCGTCGAACCACAGCTTGTAGAAGCCCGTGCCGTCGCTCGCCCACTTCGCCTGGATGACAATCTTGTGCCACACCCCGGCCGACACCGTGGCCAGGTTGCCGAAGGTCACCGTCTTCTGGTTGCAGATGGTGCCCTGCTTGACCCGCGTGAAGAGCTGGTTGCCGGAGAGCCACACCATGCTGGACGGCATGTAGTCGTCGCAGCCGGTGTCGGAGAAGTCCGCGATGAACTGCGCGATGTTGTAGGACTGGGGTTGGAACTGCCAGTCCTGCTGGAGCCGGAAGGCGAAGCCATAGAAGCCGGTGTCGCCGCGGCGGTACACGTTGGTGCGCATCACCTCCGAGTGGTAGCGCCCGCCGTACGACGCGTCGTGAATCTGCGTCATCTTGAGGGCGGTGCCGCCTTCGTAGGTGACGTTCGTCACCTCGTTCACCGAGCCCCGGTGCTCCCGGTTCACCGAGCTCCACCCGGCCAGCGTCCCCGTGTTGCGGAACAGCGGCGCGGCGTGGGCGACCAGCGCGAACGACACCAGCGCTGCACCTGCGATGACTCCCAGCGTTCTCGTCTTCATGGCTCTCGGAAGGGTGAGGGGTTGGGCCTGTGCGGCCTTTGGACCTCATATCCAGAAATAGCCGATTAAGCAGACTCGACTGACCGAGGCGTCGACTATCGAGCGAAGGGTGGTTCCCGGGGACGGAGGTGCCGTGGGGCACTAAGGTGGAGGGCGATGAGTGACTCGGGCGGACAGGCGTCGGCGAAGCTGGTCATCGAGGTGAAGGACCTGCACAAGACCTTCGGGGACAACGCCGCGCTGAGGGGCGTGAACCTGGAGGTGCCCGAGGGCACGACGTGCGTGCTGATGGGGGTGTCGGGCTCCGGCAAGTCGGTGCTGATGAAGCACATCATGGGGCTGATGAAGCCGGACCGGGGCTTCGTGAAGGTGTACGGGGACGAGGTCGCGAAGATGGACGAGGCGACGCTGAACCAGATGCGTCGCCAGCAGGGGGTCCTCTTCCAGGCGAATGCCCTGTTCGACTCGCTGAACGTCTACGACAACGTGGCGTTCCCGTTGCGGGAGCGCACGAAGATGTCGGAGGAGGAGATCCGACAGACGGTGGACAAGACGTTGGCGATGGTGGGGCTGTCGCATGCCACCACGCGCTTCCCGGGGGAGCTGTCGGGCGGCATGCAGAAGCGCGTGGGTTTCGCGCGCGCGGCCATCCTGCAGCCGAAGATTCTCCTCTACGACGACCCCACCGCCGGTCTGGACCCGCTCACGACGGCGTCGGTGAATGAAATCATCTTCACGGGCAAGCAGCAATTGGGCGCCACGTCGTTGGTGATTACGCCGGACGTGGCGTCGGCGTTCGGCATGGCGGACCACCTGGCGCTGATGCACGAAGGGAGGATTGTCGAGCACGGGCCGCCGGACTCCTTCCGTGAGTCCCAGCACCCCGCCGTGCAGGCGTTCCTCAAGAACTACCTGCGACGACGCGCGCAGCGGGGGCGGACGACGTAGGGGGCCCGTCAGGACAGGACGGGCGTCACGGCGTGCAGTAGCGGACCGCGTCCAGGAACTGCCCTTCGTCCGTGGTCGCCGTGTACATCGTCGCCATGCGGCGGGGTGCCACCTTCTCCATCAGCACCCACATCGCATGCTCATTCAGAGGCATCAGCTCCAACCCTGGCGTCCGATCCACCGGTGCGTCGCCCAGCTCTTGCGTCCACAACCGCCCCCAATAGATCGGCGTGTTGTTCTCCCACCCGTCAAAGAACCTCGACAGCCAGGACAGCCTCAGCACACCCTCGTCGGCGAAGACTCCGAACCAGGGCACATAGGCCGGAGTGTCCATCATCCAAGTCACCGGCTGGCCGCCCTCGAACAGGTGACCCGCCACGCGAATCCAGCGGCGGTACTCCGGCGCCTCGCGGCTGCGCCACACCAACATCGGAGAGGCGAGCGGAGCCCCCGCCGACTCACCCAGGTCGACCAACTGAGGGACTGGCTCCTCAGACGTCGTGAAGGCTCGCTCCTCCCCCACCTGCTCCAACGCCGCGTCGAGCCGGCGCACTCGGACGGTGCCCTGCCCCTTCCCTGACTCCTCCGCCAGCGCCACCAGGAGCTCACCATTGCGCAGCCACAGCGCACTCCTTGGAGAGGGCGTCCAGTTCGACGCGCTCTCGAAGAGCGCTTTGGGCGCCACGAGCACCTGCCCCTTCGCATCCACCACGGTGCCCATCACCTGGATGGGAGGAGTCAGGGGCCTTCCCGTCGTCCAGAGCACCACCAGCCGGTCATGCTCGGCTGACGCAGCCACCACCGTGCGCCCGTCATCCATCGGCCGGTCGAGCAGCCGATATTCCAGCACCTCACCATCCGCCCCCCGCTTGGGTGCCCCATTCGCCTCGAGCGGGACGAGGTAGGCGTTGAGCGGGGCCACCATGAAGTTCATGGTGGAGTAGAACAGCGCGACCCCGTCCGAGGTCCGCACCAGCTTCGAGGAGTTCACGTACTGCCGAGCCGTCCCCGTGCGCACCCAGGCCATCGGCACGCTCGACGTCTCCTGAACCTTCAGGTTCTCGTCCAGCCGGAGGACGCGCGCGTCGGTCGCCCCGTCGAAGATCGCCACCAGCACCCCCGCCTCCGTCCGGAGGCTGGAGATCTGCCCCACCCCGTACCCTCCAGGAAGGGCCGTGACGCGTGACTCCACCGACGGGTCCGTCACGCCATCGCAGTCGTTGTCGAGCCCGTCACAGCGCGTCTCCGCGCTCTCGTAGTCCGCGCCATAGGAGAGCGCCGTGCACTCCGACTCGTACGCGCCATCCACCAGCGCGCGCTTCGCACCCGCGCAGACGCCGTGCTGCTTCTCACAGGCCAGCGGGTCCGTGCCCGCATCACCGGGCCCCGCGTCTCCCGGACCTCCGTCGCCAGGCGTGCCACCGCCGTCCTCCACCACCGCACCCGCGTCCCCCTTCCCACCCGACGACTCGCATCCCGCCATCGCCAGACACGACAGGACCACGCCGGACCACCAGAACCGTGCATTCATTCACCGAAGCCTCGCACGGCATCGTCTTCACGAGCCAATCATCATTGCGGTACGACGCCCTACTGGCGTCAACGAAGCCCAACCCGCACTCATGGAAGAATCGCAACCGGACTGGTCGAGCTTCATCGACTTGTACCGTCAGCACTCTGGCGCTATCTCGGCGTGCTGTGAATTCCCGCCGTGCTCCCATGAATGCAGCAGGCATTCTCGTGCTGCTGCTCACGACGGCCTGCGGCTCCGCCACCGTGGGCGGCGTCGGGAGTGGCCCGGCCACCGCGAAATGGGTGGGCCCGTCCGTTCCCTCCCCGGAGGGAGGAATGGTGTAGACGGTCATCTACTACGGCCCCTGGCAATGCAACGCCACGTACATGGCCCAGTGCGAGAGCCGCTGTGCCAGGGAGGGGCATGCGCTGCTGGGTTGCATTTGGCTAGCTGGCTGGCACGAGGGCTATCCGCAGCGCTGTCGGCGGATTGCCTCCTCGTTCCGTGAGTTCCTGGAACGCGCGCTCACGGGAGGAGACCGCATCTACTGGCTCAACGAGTAGGGCCCGCGCCTCACGACTTCACTGCGTGCAGTAGCGGACCGCGTCCAGGAACCGCCCCTCGTCCGTGGACACCATGTACATCGCCGCCATGCGCCGGGGCGCCACCTTCTCCATCAGCACCCACTGCGCCTCCGCCGTCAGCCGCATCGGCTCCAGCGCCGGCGTCCGCTCCACCGCCGCGACTCCCGGCTCCTGCGCCCACAGCCGCCCCCAGAAGCTCGCCGCACCACCCTCTCCCGGGTCGTACACCTTCGACAGCCAGGACAGCTGAACCACCCCGTCGCCACCGTGCGCGCCGTACCACGGCACGAACCTCTCGGGCTCCTCCGTCCACGTCGCGGGCATCCCTCCCTCGAACAGGCTGCTCGTCACCTGAATCCGGGCGCGGAAGTCCGGCGCCTCCCGCACCCGCATCACCAACACCGGCGACACCAACGGCTCTCCCGCCGCCTCGCCCCGGTCCACCAACAACGGCATCGGTGACTCGGAGACCGTGAACACCCGCTCCTCTCCCACCTGCTCCAACGCCGCATCGAACCGGCGCACCCGCACCACCTCCTGCGTCCCCCCCGACTGCGACTCCCCCATCGCCACCAACACCGCACCATTGCGCAGCCACGGCACACTCGCCGGATACGGCGTCCCTCCCCGTCCAGCGGAACCAGATACGCCCGCAGCGGCGGCGAAGGGTCCTCCGTCGTCGCGTAGTACAGCGCGGGCCCCTCCTCCGTCCGCACCAACCTCGCGCTCCGCGGCAGCGCCGCCGCCCCTCCCGTGCGCGTCCACGGATACGGCACACCCGAGGTCCCCTGGAGCACCAGGTTCGAATCCAATCGCAGGATGCGCGCCTCGCTCGCCGAGTCCAGCACCGCCACCCACACCCCGTCTCCGTCCGGAGGCTCGACACCAACCCACCGTGCACGGCCCCACCCAGCGCCGCCACCCGAGACGCGCTCGACGGCTCCGTCACCCCATCACAGTCATCAACAACAACCCCATCCCCACCTGAATACACTTGGCTTGCGTGTGACCCAGGTTGCACGCGACCCACCTTGAAAGCCACGACAACCCGAGTCTCGCGGAACATTGCATTCTCGGAATGCAGCCCCCACGACAATCCAACCACTGTCACGGAAACACCGTGCACCCCGGCTGCGGACATGAGCTCCGGCTGATACAAACACAAACGCCCGCGAGGGTACGGGGCTCTCGCGGGCGTCCGAAGTGTCGACTTCTCAGCGATTGAGGCCGATGCGCGGACCCGAGCCCGGCGGCACGCAGGTGTAGGTGACCTCCTGGCCCGCCGTCTTCGCGTAGTTGCGCAGCGCCGCGTCGGACACGCTCGCCGTGGTGCCGTCATCCGGGATGAAGCCGTTGCCCGACGGGCTGAAGAGGAAGCCCTTCACCCGCCCACCCAACGCCACCTTCGCGACCAGGTCGCACTCCGTCACGCCCGTCCCCAATATCTTCGAGGCGAACGGCGTGCGCGCGCGCTGCAACAGCAGGTCGATGCGCGGCCCCACCGCCGAGGCGTTGGTGCTCGTCAAGGTCACCTGCTGCCCGACGATGGGCGCCAGGTCCGTGTCGAACGCGAGCAACAGCTGCTCCACGTCCCGCCGCGTGGCGTCCGGGTTGTTCAGCGGGAAGCCCACGCCGATGCTCGGGATGAACACGATGGCCGACAGGAAGCGCGCCATGGTGTCCACCGCGCCGTCGTGCACGAAGCCAAACCCACGCACCTGGTCTCCCTGCCAGCCGCTGTCCGGCGCCAGGAAGAAGGGCGTCGTCGGGTTACCGAACATGCCGACCTTCTGATACATGTTGCGCAGGTGCGGAATCTTCACAATCTGCGGGATGTTCTCGAAGCTCGCCATGCCATCCGTGCCGTAGAAGCCCTGCGCCGGGCTCAGCCGGTGACACCCCTCACACGTGAAGCCCAGGCCCTCTCCGAACGGGAGGCCATCCGAGCGGCGTGAGCCCGCGTAGAAGTCCAGCCCCCGCTGCTGCGCCGCCGTGAGCGAGTTGTCCAGGTTGCGCACCGGGTTGGGCGGCAGCTGCACCTGCAGCTGGAAGTCGGTGAAGCGCTGCATCTCCGCCTGCGTGGGCGCGGTGGAGCGACCCAGGAGCCCCTCGAACGCGACGATGAAGTTCATGAACGACAGGTTGGGGTCCGTGCCCGACGTGCCGAAGAAGCCCGTGGAGCGGTCACCCCGCCAGTGCATCGGGCCCGACACCACCATGCCGCGCAAGGTCTGCGTCGTCATGGGGCCCTTCATCGGGTGGAAGTCCTCCACGTTGCCCGAGCCGTTGATGTGCGGCTTGAGCAGCTCCGCCGCGCCCAGCAGGCGCCCCGGAATCGGGTTCTGCGTCACGTCGTCATCCGGGTTGCCCAAATCCCACGCCAGGTCGTCCATGTCGCCGAAGATGTGGCAGCTGGCGCACGAGGCCTCGCCGTTCGCGGAGAACGTCGCCGCGTCGTAGAGGATGGGGCGGCCCTGCACCACGGAGGCGGGCTCCGGGTTGGGCAGCACCTGCTTGCCCAGCTCCGCGCGCGTGGCCAGGTCGATGACCTTCACCGCGTTGTCGAAGCGGGTCAGCACGTAGAGACGGTTGCGCGCCTCGTCCAGGATGAGGCCGCTGGGGCCACCGCCGCTGACGGGGATGTAGGCCGCGCTGTTGAGCCGCGGGTTGAAGCTGTCCGCCTCCAGGGCCTGCGTGTCGAACACGCCCACCTTGCTGGAGCTGTACGCGGCCACGTACAGCGTGCGCCCGTCCGAGCTCACCGCCATGTCCACCGGCGTGGCCAGGCTGTGGTTCTTCGCCGTCCGGTCGAAGGCCGGGTCCGTGGCCAGCTTCGTGTAGTCCAGGTGCTTGTTGAGGTGACGGGGCAGCACGCTGCCGCCGAGGATGGCGGTGATGCGCGTCTCCGCCAGGTGGCCCTGCACCGTGGTGCCGCCGTAGTTGCCGGGGCCCTCGAAGCGCACGTGGTTGAAGGCCTCCGTGTTGGACACGTACACCGTGCCCGTCACCGGGTTGGTCACCATGTTGAACAGCGTGGTGCCCACCTGCGAGTACGCCGCCTTCTGCCCCAGCGAGTTCGCGTCCACCGCGAAGACGTCCTGGTCCGGCAGCCGGAAGCGCACCGCGTTGTTCCAGTTGCGCCCCAGCTCGTCCTGCCACTTGCCGGCCTGGTTGTTGTACTTCACGATGAGCGCCACCTCGGGCGCGCGGATGCCCTCGTGGTTCGTGGCGGGGCCCGGGCTGCCGCCCGGATAGATGGAGCCGTTCACCAGACAGGGCAGATAGGGATTGAAGCCCTCACAGACGGTCTCCTCCAGGATGGACGTCGTCTGGTTGCCCGACTTGAAGACGGCCGCGTACACCGTCTGCTTGTCCGGGCTCACCGTCAGCGCGCGCGGCGTGTCCCCGAAGAAGTTGAGGATGCGCACCGGCGTGCCGCCCAGCGTGGTGCCCAGGTTGGCCGGGTCGAACACCCAGACGTCCGCGCGGCCCACGCCCGGCGTGGTCAGCTTCGGGTCTCCGGCGCCCGGCACCGCCGCGATGGACGCGTGCGTGCGGTGCTGCCCGCGGTGCGCCGTGGTGATGAAGGCCCGGCCCCCCGTGCCCGCGAAGACGATGTCGCGCGGCTCGTCCCCCACCAGCAGCGTGCGCACCACGCGCGGCGTCCCCGTGAGCGACACCACGCTCACGCTGTCCGACAGGTGGTTGACCACCCAGACCTCATTGTCGTTGCGCGCGGCGACGGCCACGGGCTCCAGGCCCACCTGCACGCGCGACTGGAGCGTCAGGCCATTGGCGCCCACGCTGAAGATGGACAGGCTGTTGTCCGGCGTGTTCACCGCGAACAGCCGCGTGCGGTCCGGCGACAACGCCAGCGGGCGCACCTGACCGCTCTCGAAGGCGATGAACGACGGCGCCGCCCGCGCGGGGGTGAAGCCCGGCGACATGACGGCGAGCAGCGCCGCCGCAGCCAGCAAGGACTTCTGGATGCCTCTGAGTCTCGTGGGAGTCATGGGGATGCCAGACCTCTGGGGATGACAGGGGGACGACCACGGCGAGAGCCCATCCCACGCCGCGAACCGCGGGGCCCCACGCACACGCCGGCCCGACGCGGCGATGACATCCACCGACGGAAGGACTGCCGGAATGTGAGCGGGGTGGAAAAGCGTGAAGCCTTTGAACGGCTGCGCTCGGAGGGGTCTACAGACAGACGTGATGCAATGCGTTACCAAGAGGACACACTGATGCGGGATTGAGCATCCTCACCTCCGACATGGCAGGATTCCGAGGAAGCCAAGGTATCGCTGAGCGGCCCTGGACCGCTTGCCCCATTGCGCCAATTCCCTTGGCCGAAGGCGACAACATGAGCTCTCCGGCGACCATGTTGACGAGCTGGGCCCTCGCGCTCCATCGCACGCTGGAGCTGCGCGGCCTGGACTCCCACGGGTTGTTCGTGAAGGCCGGGTTGAATCCGGGGCTGCTCGGTGACGCCAACGCGCGCTATCCGCAGGAGGGGCTGACGCGGCTGTGGCGGCTGGCGGTGGAGAGCTCGGGGGACCCGGCGATTGGGTTGGAGATGGCGCGGCAGGTGAGCCCGACGACGTTCCACGCGGTGGGCTACCGGCTCAACGCGTCCAGCACGCTGCGCGAGGCGTTCGAGCGGCTGGTGCACGCGGTGGCGCTGGTGTCGGACGCGCTGCGGCCGGCCTTCACGCGGGATGGGGACTGCTATCAGGTGATCCTCTTCGACGGCGGCGACGGGCCGCACCTGTGCGAGGAGGAGACGGACGCGGTGGCGTACCTCCTGGTGCGCTTCTGCCGGGTCGTCTACACGCGGGAGCTGTCACCGCGCGAGGTGCTGCTGCGCCGGCAGGCGCCCTCGGACCTGCGGCCGTACGAGAAGCTGTTCCGGTGCAAGGTGACCTTCGGAGCCAACGCGGACGTGCTGGTGTACGAGCGGGCGCCGTTCGAGGTGACGCTGCCGGGGGCGAACCCGGAGCTGGCGCGCATCAACGACGAGCTCATCACCCGGCACCTGGCGAGGCACGCGGGGCAGGACCTGGTGACGCGGGTGCGCGCGATGCTGCTGGAGCTGATGCCCCAGGGCGAGCCGTCCCAGGAGAAGGTGGCGGAGCGGCTGCACATGAGCTCGCGCAGCCTGCAGCGCAAGCTGGTGGACGCGGGCTCGGGCTTTCGCGAGCTGCTCGCGGAGACGCGCCGCACGCTGGCCCTGTCCTATCTCTCCGAGCCCGGGCGCTCGGTGAGCGAAATCGCGTACCTGCTCGGCTTCTCCGACGTGAGCACGTTCACCCGCGCCTTCCGTCGGTGGACGGGACAGCCGCCCAGCCGCTTCGGCG
Organism: Myxococcus sp. AB025B; assembly: GCF_006518215.1. Classification (NCBI taxonomy): domain Bacteria; kingdom Pseudomonadati; phylum Myxococcota; class Myxococcia; order Myxococcales; family Myxococcaceae; genus Myxococcus; species Myxococcus sp. AB025B. The sequence continues at coordinate 14,049 of NZ_SRLW01000081.1, read as the reverse complement.
CGCGCTCGGGGACGTGAGCCTCACGTCCTGGCCATCACCGGGAAGCGGTCCGGGCCCTCGGGCAAGGACAGACCCCGCACGAACAGGTCCGCGTCGTCGTCCTCGCCGAGCACGCGCGCGTCCGGCCACCAGCGCTCCGGCGTGAAGCCGAACCGGACCTGCTCCACGGGCTCGGCCACCAGTCGGCCCAGGTAGGGACGCAGGTCGAACACCTCGGTCGCGAAGACGTCGTCGAGGTGGAGCACGCCGTCCTCCACGCTCGCGAAGACCCACGCGTCCTCGCGCAGCTGGCGCAGCGGCCGGGCGAAGTTCGCCGCCGCGTACCAGCTGGCGATGCGCGCGTGGCGCCGCGCGCCGAAGCGCTCCGTCACCGGGGTGCCCGTGTTCGCGAGCGTCCTCAATCCCTGACGGACCGTGGGGTCCGCCAGCTCCAGCGTCGGCGCGGGCTCGGCCGACGGTGTCACCTCGTGGTCCACGCCGAACAGGCTTTGTGCTCGCGGCGCGAAGCCGAAGCGTGGATAGAAGTCGAGCACCGTCTTGTTCGCGAACAGCATCACCGGCGCGTCGCCGCAGGCCTCCAGCGCCGCCTCCATCGCCACGCGCGCGAGGCCGTGCCCCCGGCGCTCGGGGACACAGCCCACCGCGCCCAGCTGATAGCCGGTGACGTCGCGGCCCTCCACGCGCAGGCACATGCGCATCACCGACGCGTTCGCCACCACGCGCCCGTCCTCGAGGACGCTGAACGCGCGGTAGTCGTCGGTCCACTCGCCCCACTCGCACCAGCGCCTGAAGTCCGCGGTGCGGAAGACCCGGGGCACGTAGTCGCAGAAGGCGGCTTGCAGCGCGGGAGCCTGGTGGTCGATGACCACGACTCGTGAGGTCGACATGGCGGGCACCACAGCACGAATGTGCATGTGTCCGAAACCTCCCGTTCACGCGCATCGCGTCCGCGCCGGACGCGGGTGACTCCCGCATGAACGCGGCTCGCGGGCGGCTGGCGTGCAGTAGGCGACACGCAGGCCCGGAGCGCGACCGGAGCGCGATTTCAACCGCGCGGATTCGCTGACAGGAGCGTGAGTGGCGCGAGCGGTGCACACGGGCCGCCCGCGTCACCCCCTGTTTCCCCCACCTCACGCAAGGAGCCTGGCATGTGCACCGACTTCCTCGTCGTCGCCTCGGATAAGAGCGTGGTCAATGGACGCAGCATGGAGTTCGGCGTCGACCTCGACTCCAAGCTGCTCGTCAGGGCCGCGGGCTCGAGGTTCGCCTCGCCCTCGCCCTCGGGACTCACCAACGGCCTGTCCTGGACGTCCAAGTATGGCTACGTGGGCCTCACCGGGAAGGGCAGCGTGCCCTTCATCGTCGATGGCCTGAACACGGAGGGGCTCTCCACCGGGTGCCTGTGGCTGCCGGACTCGCGCTACCCGAAGGTCACCGACAACTCGAAGGCGCTGTCGCTGGCGTTCTTCGCCGGCTGGGTGCTGGGGAACTTCTCCACCGTCGCGGAGGTGCGCGGGGCGCTCGAGAAGAGCGAGGCCCAGGTCTGGGAGTCGGACTGGCTGGCGCAGTACCTGCCGCTGCACTTCCCCATCCATGACGCCCAGGGCAACAGCCTGGTGGTGGAGTTCCTCGACGGCGTGATGCACCTGCACGACAACCCCGTCGCCGTGCTCACCAACGCGCCGCCCTTCCCGTTCCAGTTGAAGAACCTGCGCGAGTACGTGGGCCTGTCCCCGTGGGACGCGAAGAAGGTGGAGCTGGGCAGCGAGAGCTTCGCGCAGCCCGGCCATGGCAGCGGCCTGCGCGGGCTGCCCGGAGACCCGATGCCTCCGTCCCGCTTCGTGCGCACCACGTACCTCAAGAACTTCGCGCGCCCCGTCGCCAACGCCGCCGAGGCCACCACGCTCGCCTTCCACCTGCTCAACACGGTGGACATCCCGCGAGGCACCGTGCGCGCCCTCAACGAGAACACCCAGAAGGAAGAGGACGACTACACCCAGTGGACCGTGGTGAAGGACCTCACCCACAACGTCCTCAACGTGCGGTTCTACCAGGACCCGCTCGTCTACTCGGTGAACTTGAGGTCGCTCGACTTCCAGGCCGCCAACGGGAAGACCTTCGCCGTGCCCTCGAGCCCCACGTCCATCGACATCACGGACAAGCTGACGCGCTGACGTCGCGTCCCGTGTGACGGAATCGGGCCCCGCTTCCCGCGCGTGGAAGCGGGGCCCGGGGTGTGGCGCGTCAGTGGATGCGCAGCGCGAGCTTGCCCAGGTGGTGCTTGCCCACAGCCTCGTGCGCGTCGCGGGCCTCGTCCAGGCGGAAGACCTGGGAGACCTCGACGTGGAAGGGGCCGGACTCGATGAGGCTGTTGAGCCGCGCGAGCACCTGGGAGTTGGCCTCGCCGTTGTAGCTGGAGACCTTGACGCCGTCGTTGCCCTTGGGCTCGGGCTCGACGCCGTTGGGGTAGGCGATGTGGCCTCCGGACTTCACGCAGGAGAGCGCCTGGTTCGTCTTGTCGCCGCCCGCGAGCACCAGCGCCGCGTCGAGGCCGTCCGGCGCGAACTCGCGCGCGGCCTTCACGACGTCATCCGCGCGGCCGTCCACGACCTTGTCCGCGCCGAGCTTCTTCAAGAGCTCCACGCCGTCGGAGCCGGAGGCCACCGCGAGCACGCGCGCGCCGAGCCGCTTCGCCAGCTGCACCGCGAGGTGTCCCACGCCGCCGCTCGCGCCGTAGACGAGCAGCGTGGTGCCCTTGCCGACCTTCAGCGTGTCCTCCACGCCTTGCAGGGCGGTGATGCCATCCGCCGCCAGGACGCCCGCCTGCTCCGCGCTCAATCCCTTGGGAATGGGCGCGGTGTCGCTGGCCTTCACCGCGGTGTATTCGGCGTAGAAGCCGCCCTTGTCGTTGAGGAAGCCGAAGGCGTAGACCTTGTCGCCGACCTTGAGGTTCTTCACGCCGTCTCCCACGGCGGCGACGGTGCCGCAGCCATCCGTGCCGAGGACGTGGGGGAAGGACGTCTTGCCCGGCTTGTAGCCCTCCATCTCGCCCGCGCGCTCGGAGGGGTCCCACTGGCCGATGCCCGCGGTCTCGACCTGGATGAGCACTTCACCGGGACCGACCTGGGGAACGGGGATGGTGCGCGTGTCGAGCACCTCGGGACCGCCGAAGCGGTCGATGGCGGCGGCCTTCATCTGGGAGGGGATGGAGGGGTTCATGGGCGTCTCCAGGGATGGGGTTTCTTTCGCAGGCTGGGCACGGCCTTGTGGGAATGCAGAGCGAGCGACGAAGCGACGGCCCAGGGCATGTCCACACGGCCGCCGACCGGGCACGGGAGGGGGCGGGCTGGCGTACAGTGCCGGGGCACCATGTCGTGAGTCTTGGAGGCGGGGATGTCTTCACGAACGAAGCTGCGCGCGTTGTTCTTGGGGGGAGTGCTGTTGGTGTCGTCCACGGCCGGGAGCGCGAGCGCGCCAGCGGTGACGCTGGAGGGAATCGAGCTGCGCGTGTTCGACCGGGCGAAGGGGGCCCTCGTCGCGGTGGATGAGGCGTCCGACCCGTATGGGATGAACGTGGACGCGGTGCTGCTGGTGAAGGTGAAGGGCACGTATGACGGCGACAAGCCGCTGAAGCTGAAGCTCTCGGCGAGCGCGCCGAAGGAGGAGTCGGAGGCCGGTGAGCGTGGCGCGTGGAAGACGGCGCAGACGCGCGAGCTTCATGTCCTGGCGGAGGGCGGCTCCACGGTGGTGCCGTTCCTGCTGACCTACCGGTGCGCGTCCACCGTGAAGGTCGTGGCCACGCTGACGGGTCCCGGGGTGAAGGGGACTCGCACGCTGGACACCGCGTTCCCCTGCGCGGAGTGAGCGGGCGGACGCCCCGGGAGGTGGGTTTCCGAGTCACAGACGAGACAACCTGACGGAGCGTGGCGTGTCAGACCGGACCGGTAGCTTTCACGCATGCCGGACATCCGACTGCCCGCCGAAGCGAAGTTCAGCAGTGAGTTGGAAGCCCTCGCCGCCCACGACGACAAGCCCCGCCCTCCCGGGTGGGCCCTGTCGCCGCGCGCCGTGGAGGCCTACATCCTCGGGAGCCCCAAGCCCGTGGGCGGCGTCACGATTACACCCAAGTACGTGGGCGACCGGGGCCTCATCCAGGTCTGCATCGCCACGCTCGCGTCCGACCGCGCGCTGATGCTCGTCGGCGAGCCCGGCACCGCGAAGAGCTGGCTGTCCGAACACCTCTCCGCCGCCATCAGCGGCACCTCCGCCCTCATCGTCCAGGGCACCGCCGGCACCAGCGAGGACCACCTCAAGTACTCGTGGAACTACGCCCTGCTGCTCGCGCAGGGCCCCACCCCCGAGGCCCTGGTCCCCTCCCCCGTCCTGCGCGCCATGCGCACCGGCAAGTTCGCCCGCTTCGAGGAGGTGACGCGCACCTCGCCGGAGATTCAGGACGCCCTCATCTCCCTCCTCTCCGAGAAGCAGGTCTCCATCCCGGAGCTCGGCGAGGTCGTCAGCGCCCAGCGCGGCTTCAACCTCATCGCCACCGCCAACACCCGCGACCGCGGCGTCAACGAGATGAGCGCCGCCCTCAAGCGCCGCTTCAACTTCGTCACCGTCCCCATCGTCGACGACCTGGAGCAGGAGATTCAAATCGTCACGAAGCGCGAGGCCGAGCTGCGCAATGACTATCAGGTCGGTGTGCCGCCCACCGAGGAGCTGTCGCGCATGCTGCTCACGCTCTTCCAGGAGCTGCGCGAGGGCGTGACGAAGGACGGCAAGACCAAGGTCCGCACCCCGGGCGCCGTGCTCTCCACCGCGGAGGCCATCAGCGTCCTCTTCAACAGCTCCATCCTCGCGCAGCAGTTCGGCGGCGGGAAGGTCACCGCGCAGGAGCTGGCCGCCTCGCTCGTGGGCGCGGTGGTGAAGGAGCAGGCCGACGACGTGAAGGCCCTGCGCGAATACATGGAGACCGTGGCCAAGGGCCGCCCCGGCGCGTGGAAGGAGCTGTACTCCGCCAGCAAGAAGCTCCTGAGGGGCTGATGGACCTGGACCTGCTCCTGGGCGCCCACCTGTTCCCGGTGCGCCACCACTCACCACGCACCACCGCCGTGCTCACGCGCTGGCTCGAGCACGTGAAGCCCGAGGTCGTCCTCATCGAGGGCCCCCGCGACGCCTCGGAGCTGGTGGATGTGCTGTGCGACGCGGAGACGAAGCCGCCCATCGCCCTGCTCGGCTACCGCACCGACGACACCCCAGGCTCCGCGCTGTGGCCCTTCGCGGACTACTCGCCCGAATACGCCGCCCTGCGCTGGGCGAAGGCCCACGGCGCCCGTGCGCGCTTCATCGACATCTCCGTCGGCGTCAGTCTGGGTGTGGACCGTCACGTGGAGGCGCCTGCTCTCGAGGACGAACCCTCCTCGGATGCGGACTCCGCGTGCGCTCGCCTGGAGGAGCCGCTCACGGAGCGCTTTGCCCGCGAGCGCGGCTATCGCTCGTTCGAGGAACTGTGGGAGGCGATGTTCGAGGCTCCTGACTGGACGCCCGAGGGCTTCCGGCCCGTGTTGCTCGCTTGGGCGGACGTGCTCAACGCAGGGCCCCGGCCGGACTACCACCGCTGGCGTGATGCCTTCATGGCGCGCCAGGTGTTGGAGGTCATCGCGAGCGGCGTGCCTCCGGAGCGCATCGCCGTGGTGGCGGGCGCGGCCCACGTGGCGGCCTTCCTGGCCCGGGACGTGGACCCGACGCTGGAGGCGAAGCTCCCGGCCGCCGTGCCCTGCGCGGTGACGGTGATTCCCTACAGCTTCCCGCGCCTGTCCGAGCAGCTCGGCTACGGCGCCGGCAACCGCGCGCCGCACTTCTACCAGAAGGCCCACGAGGCCCAGTGCGACTTCCGGCGCGCCACGCTGGAGGTGCTCATCGACTTCGCGGGACACCTGCGCATGCGCGGCTTCACCGCGTCGCTGTCCGACGTGCTGGAGGCCTACCGGCTCGCGGTGACGCTCGCGGACCTGCGCGAGAAGAGCGCCCCCGGCCTGGACGAGCTGCGCGAGGCCACCGTGGCCACGCTGTGTCGGGGAGACGCGACCCACGTCGACGACTTCCTGTGGAAGAGCGTCGTCGGGCATCAGGTGGGCCGGGTGGCCAGCCGCATCGGCCGCAACTCGCTGCAGGCGGAGTTCTGGCGCGAGGTCGAGTCGCGCCGACTGCCGAGCACCGACAGCGCGGAGACCTTCACCCTGCGGTTGAACAACCCCGTGGAGGTCGGCTCCTCCGTCTTCCTGCACCGCCTGCGCGTGGTGGGCATCCCCTACGCGGGCCTCGCGGCCACGGGTCAGCAGAAGGCCACGGCGCAGGAGGCGGGAGGACAGGCCGCGCTGACGCGCGTGCGCGAGTCCTGGCAGGCGCAGTGGACGCCGTCCACCGACGTGGCGCTGGTGGAGAAGATCGTCCTCGGCGACTCGCTCGAGGCGGTGACGACGCGCGTCCTCCAGGACCAGTTGGCCCTCGCGAAGTCCACGGGCGCTGCGGCGGCGGTGCTGCTGGAGTCCGTCATCACCGGCTGCCCGCAGACGATGGCCTCCGCCCTGCGCGCCTGTGACGGCCACGCGACCACGGACGCGGACCTGCCCTCGCTCGCCTCGGCCTCGCGGGCGCTGTCGGGGCTCGTGGCCTATGGCACCTCGCGGACCCATTCGGCGCTGGGCGACGAGGCCGTGGCGACGCTGTGCCAGAAGACCTTCGCTCGCGCGCTCTTGCGCGTGTCCGATGCGTGCGCCTGCGCCCAGGACGCCGTGCCCTCGGTGATGGGGGCACTGAGGACGCTGCACGAGGTGGCGCTCGCACAGCCGCTGGCGGACAAGGCCGGCTGGCTCGCCGCGGCGCGAGGGTTGATGTCGAGCACCGTCGTGCATCCGGCCACGTCGGGGCTGGCCACCGGCCTGTTGTACCTGGCCGAGGAGCTGAGTGAGTCGGAGGTCGCTCGCGAGGTGGGGCTGCGCTTGTCGCTGGCGGTGGAGCCCGAGGCGGGCGCGGCGTGGCTGGAGGGCTTCCTGCGCGTCAACGCGCTGGTGCTGGTGAAGAACCGCGAGGTGGTGCGGGCGCTGGATGCGTTCCTGTCGAGCGTGGACCCCGAGCGCTTCCGTCAGACCCTCCCGGTATTGAGGAGGGCACTGGGCGTGCTCGGTCCCACCGAGCGCCGCTACCTCCTGGAGAACGTCGTCGCGGTGCGGCAGCTCGGGGACAAGGGCCGGGCCGCGAAGACGATTCTCGCGGAGAAGGACACCGAGAAGCTCAAGGACATGAGCGCCGAGCTGGGCAAGGCGCTCGCCGACCTGGATGACCTGCTATGAGCGTGGACCCCAAGGAGCTGGCACCGGAAGACCGCGAGGCGCTCTTGCGCTGGCGGCTCGCGCTGGGCCCCGCAGCGGAGAAGACGGGCAGCTGTCCGTCGCTGCACGCGCTGGGCGCCGGCGCGCGCGCGGTGGGCGTGGGAGAGACGGAGCTGGAGGCGCTCGATGACGCGCTGTCCTTCGTCTACGGCGAGAAGAGCGCGGGAGCGTCCGGCTCGCGGCCGTACATCCCCGAGTGGCTGGGCGCGCTGCGCGGCTTCTTCCGCGACGACGTGATTGCCCTCGTCCAGAAGGACGCCATCGAGAAGAAGGGCCTCACCCAGCTCCTGTTCGAGCCGGAGACGCTGCCCTTCCTCGAGAAGAACGTGGAGCTGGTGACGACGCTGGTGAGCGCGCGCGGCCTCATCCCCGAGGACGCCAAGGCGCTCGCACGGCAGATCGTCCGCGAGGTGGTGGACCAACTGCGCGAGAAGCTGGAGTCCACCGTGCGCACGGCGGTGTTCGGCGCGTTGAGGCGCGACAGGACGAGCCCGCTGCCGATTGCGCGCAACATCGACTGGAAGCGCACGATTCGCCAGAACCTGAAGGGCTGGGACGCGGAGCACCGCCGACTCGTCCCTGAGCGCTTCTACTTCTGGCCCAACCAGCGCCGTCACCACGAGTGGGACGTGACGCTGGTGGTGGACCAGTCCGGCTCCATGGCACAGAGCGTGGTGTACAGCTCCGTGATGGCGGCCATCTTCGCGTCGCTGGAGGTGCTGCGCACGCGGCTCATCCTGTTCGACACCGAGGTGGTGGACATGACGCCCGTGCTGTCGGACCCGGTGGAGGTGCTCTTCAGCGCGCAGCTCGGCGGAGGCACGGACATCAACCGGGCGGTGGCGTATGCGCAGACGCATTACGTGGAGCGCCCGGAGAAGACGCTCTTCATCCTGATTACCGACTTGTGCGAGGGCGGCGACGCCCAGGAGCTGGTGGCGCGGCTGCGGCAGCTGGTGGACTCGCGGGCGAAGGTGCTGTGCCTGCTGGCGCTGTCGGACGGGGGCAGGCCCTCGTACGACCCGGTGATGGCGGAGAAGCTCACCGCGATGGGCATCCCGTGCTTCGGGTGCACGCCGCGCAAGCTGGTGGACGTGGTGGAGCGGGTGATGCGGAACCAGGACCTGACGTCCCTGCTCGACGCCGACAAGGAGACTCGCCATGGTTGAGGTGCGAAGGCTGGCCCCGGGCATGGGGGCCCTGACGGACATCATCCGCGACCGCGACGAGCTGTCGAAGGGCGCGCGCATCTTCGACGACAAGCAGCTCACGCACCTGTCGCGCTTCGAGAACCGGCTGTTCGCGGACGCGTCGGGCTCGGGGGCCTCGCCCTACAAGGTGTCCCTGGTGTTCGGCGACGGGCACGAGGTGAAGGGGAAGTGCTCGTGCATGGCGGCGCGCTCGCGGCCGTTCTGCAAGCACGCGGCGGCGCTGCTGGTGGCGTGGTCTCGCGCGCCCGACGCCTTCGTCACCACCGACACGGCGCCCACGGGCGCGGGCGGCCCCGCGAAGAAGAGCGTGAAGAAGGGCAAGACGCAGACGGCCGAGCTGATGAGGTCCGGCGTGGCACAGGTGTCCACGCTGGTGCGCGAGCTGGGACTGTCCGGGGTGGCCGCGTTGTCCGAGGACCGGGCCGCGCAGGTGCGCGCGCTGGGCGAGGCGCTGCGCGCGAACGGGCTGCGCAGGCTCGCGGCGCGCGCGGTGGAGGTGGCGGGGCTCTTGGAGCAGGCGGCGGCGCGCACCGGGGCGTTCGAGCCTCCCGTCTTCACGGACTTGATGGCGGACATGCTGCTCACCGCGCGCAAGGTGGAGAAGCACCTGGGCGGCGAGGCGCTGGAGGACCGCTACGTCGAGGAGCTCATCGGCAAGACGTGGACGAAGAAGGACCGCGCGCCCGTCGAGGGGCTGCGGCTGTTGGAGTACGCGTTCACGACTCGCTCCACGCCCGACAACTTCGTCATCCGCGAGAGCCGCTTCATCGACCTGGGCACGGGCGCGCACTACGCGGAGAAGCAGATCCTCCCCGCGTTCCTGCGCAGCGTGGAGCCCAAGCGCAGTCACGCGGGCACGGTGCTGGAGGGTGCGAAGGGCGGTCGGTATCCCGGCTTCGCGCCCGTGCGGCTGGACCTGGAGGGCGCGGAGAAGACACGGGACCTGGGCGGCGCGGCGCTGCGGCGGCTCATCGAGGTGGCGCTGCCGGACGTGGGCGCGGCGCTGGCGGCCTTCCAGGAGCACCGCAAGGACGTGTTCGCGCCGGAGCTGCTCCCGGTGGCGCTGCGGGTGCAGACGCTGCTGGCGAGCGGGCAGCGCTCGCAGCTCGTGGACTCCGGAGACCGGGGGCTGTTCCTCCCGGCGGACACGCGGCTCGACGAGCCCCTGTCCGCGGCCCTGGAGGGGGCCACGCTGAAGGTGGTGCTGGGCAACGTGGGGCTGGAGGCCGCGCTGCCCACGCTGTTCCCGCTCTCGGTGGTGGTGGAGACCTCCGAGGGCCTGGAGCTGCGCGGCCTGGGACAGCAGGAGCCACCCGAGGAGCCTCGGCGCGGACGGCGGAGCGCGCGGGTCGAGACGCCAGTCGCGGTGCCACGCGGAGGTTGGGCGGAGGCGGCGCGCGCGGCGGGCGCGTCCCCGGCGGCCATCGCGTTGGCGGAGGTGCGCGACGAGCTGGCGGAGCGGTTCTCGAACGGGCTGCCCTCGGTGTCGCCTCGCGCGGTGGAGCCCCTGGTGGCGCGGCTGCGGGAGCTGGGGTTGGAGAAGCCCGGGGCGCTCCTGGAGGCGCTGGCGCGGCGTGCGGACCCCGCGGAGCGGCTGGAGGACTTCATCAAGGTGTACCAGGTGCTGGGCATCGCCCTGGTGCGGCTGGCGGGCGCGGTGCAGGTGGAGGCGGGCGCGCTGGAGCCGGTGCCCACGCACCCGAGCATCCGCATCCGCAAGCCCGAGACGCCGCTGCTTCCGGGCGAGGCCCTGAAGAAGCGGGCTCGCGGGGAGCTGACGCGTTACGAGGCCGCGGCGCACGCCGCGCACCACTACGCGGGCCTGGGCACGGACACGCTGCTGGAGTCGCTGTATCCCGCGTGGAGCGACGGCGCGGCGAGCACCTTCGTGGTGCGCGCGGTGACGGCCTGTCCCCGGGAGCGGGCGCTGGAGGTGGTGAAGCGCGCCCTGGCCGAGCATCACAGCCACCGCGTGCATCGCACGGCCGTCCAGGTGCTGGGGCAGCTGGGCGGACCCGAGGCGCGGGTGCTGTTGGAGGGCCTGTCGCGCAGGCGGCATGACAGCGGGCTCGGGCTCTATGTGCGCGAGGTGCTCGACGACGTGCAGGCGCGGGAGAAGGGGCCGGAGGCGGTGGCGCGCCTCGCACGGGAGCGACAGGAGCGGCTGCGGCCCTTCGCGCAGCGCGCGCTGACGGAGTCGAATCGCGAGGGCCGACAGGCGGCGGTGGACCAACTGGAGGGCCTGGGACTCACACAGGCGTGGCCTGTGCTGCGGCAGGCGTTCTACGGAGACGCGTCACAGGACGTGCGACGTCGCGCGGCCATGGCGCTCGCGTGGCTGGGGGACACCGAGGTGCTGGACCGCTTCGTCCAGGCCGTGGAGGAGCGCGACACGGACGACGAGGGGGCGAAGGCCGCCGTGTATGCCCTGGGGGTGCTCGGGGACGTGCGCGGGGCGGAGGCGCTGCTCTCCGCCTTCGTGGAGGGCTGGAAGCCCAACGTGGTGTCCACCGCGCTGAAGACCTTCGGGCTGGCGATGCTCGAGCCGGCCGTGCGCCTGGCGGAGACGCGGCCGGAGGCGATGGAGCGACAGGCGCTGCGAAACCTGTTCGAGAAGTTCCCGAAGGCGGCGCTGTCCCAGGCGCTGCTCGCCCGGGTGGAGGTGGCGCGCTCGCACCCCGAGCGGCTCGCCCGCTTCGGCACGTACCTGAAGCTCGCCGGCGAGAACACCCACGGCGCGGGGAAGGTGGTGGCGACGGCCCTGCTCGACATCCCCGAGGCCGCGATGGACAAGGACCTGTCGCGCACGGCGAAGAAGCTGCTCGGGCAGAAGGTGTGAGCCGGGTCCGCTCGCCGCGATGCGCTCGCGGCGAGCCGCTCCTGCGCTCAGCCCAGCCCCGCGCGGGACGACACGTGCGGGCGCTCCAGCGACTCCAGGAAGGAGCCGAGCGCCGCGTTGACGAGCGCGGGCTCCTCCACGGTGGACGAGTGCCCGCCTCGCGGCAGCCGCGCCAGCTTCGAGCCGGGGATGAGCTGGTGGAGCCGCTCGGCCTTCGCAGGGACGGTGGCCACGTCCTCCTCGCCCACCACGATGAGCGTGGGCACGCGGATGCTCGGCACCTCGTGCGACACCGCGTTGCGGCGAATCACCCCGTTGACCGCGCGCCAGATGTCGCGGCGGTTCTCCAGCAGGCGCGCCCGCCACAGCGCCCGCTCCTCGGCGCGGTTCGGGTCCGACAGGAAGGTGCGGCCGAACATGATGCGCATCACCGGGTCCGCCACCGGGCGCAGGCCGGCCAGCCGGGCGATGAGGTTGAGCAGCGTGTAGCGCGGCACGTTGGCCAAGGGCTCCGGGTCCGCGGACGTCTCCATCAAGGTCAACGAGCGCAACAGCTCCGGCCGCCGCGCGGCGATGCGCATCCCGATGAAGCCGCCCATCGACAGGCCGACGAAGTGACACGGCCCCACGTCGAGCTGCTCCAACAGCCCCACCGCGTCCAGGTACAGCGTCTCCATGTCGATGGCGCTGACGTCCGGCACGGCGCTGCGGCCCTGCCCCCGGTGGTCATACGCGATGCACCGGTAGCGCCCTCGCAGCGCGTCCACCTGCGGGTCGAACAGCCGCGTGCTCCACAGGAGCCCATGGCTGAAGAGGATGGGCTCGCCCGAGCCACCCGTATCCTCGTAATGCAACTCGGTTCCATTCACGGACAGCATCGGCATCGCGGCTCCCTCCCCACCTGCGAGCAGGATAGGCCAGGGCGTGACGCGACCTGGCAACAGTCTTGCCGCGGTGCGCCGGCTGTCGACTCGCGGACGCCCGGCATGCGGGCATTCGTCCCGGGGTTACCAGAGCCCCTGCGTCTGGAGCAGGGTGCCCAGCTGGCCGGGCGTGGCGGCGCTGGCGGTGAACAGGCGCTCGGCGGCCTCCGGGGACGGGTTCTCCCAGGACAGGAGGCCGGTGGCCTCGTCGCCGCGGCACAGCACCAGGCTGGCGCGCACCTGGTCCGCCGAGTCGAAGGACAGCAGGTCCATCAGGCCCGGGCTCTGGCTGGTGAAGAAGCTCTGCCGGCCCTTCAGGGGCTCCACGCTGGCCCGCACGAGCTGCGGGTGGAGCGAGTGGGCCACCTCGTCGGCGACCACCACCGCGCGCGCCCGGGCCAGGTAGTGCTGGAGCGCCAGGAGCCGCTTCTGGCCATGGCCCAGGTGCCGCGCCGACACGCGCGTCCCCGCGGGGCCCAGGAAGTCCAGCTCCAGCCCACCGAGCGTCAGCGACTCGTACTTGCCCTCTGGCGGCGCCTCCACGGGCACGAGCACCGCCTCCGCGGAGGTGAAGCCCAGCAGCCTGGCCGCGTCGCGCAGGAAGGGCACCGCGTCCGATGGGACGACGTAGCGCGGGGAGCCCCACTGGGCGGCCGCGAGCCGGCGCAGGCCATCCAGGAGCGCCTCGGACGCGAGTCCCGTGCCGGTGGCCAGCACACCCTCCGCGCGCCGCGAGAGGCGCAGCTCGACCTGGTAGAGCTGCTCGAAGTACGCGAGCCCCTCGTCGAAGCGGCTCAGGCCCGCGAGCGCGGACACCTCGCGCGCCATGGCGAGCAGCGGCTCCACGGTGGCGGACCCCTCGCCGGTCTTCTCCACCCAGGCGATGCCTCCGGACATGAGCACCAGCCACAGGCGGCCGGCGACCTCCGGCGCCAGGCGCTCCTGCACGACGAGCGACGCGTCGTCCTGGCGAGAGACGGTGACCTGGAGTCCCTCGCGGTGGATGACCAGCGGCCAGGCCATGTCGCGCGGCGAGACGACGATGTCCATGAAGAGCCCGGCCGCCACGGGCCCGCTCTGGGGCGGCACCGGCTCGTTGCGGACGCGCACGGTGATGTGGCCGGTGTCCGCGGCGAGCGCGTACTCCAGGTCGAAGGGCTCCGCCGCCAGCGTGGTGAAGTCCGAGCTGGCCACGGCGGCGACCAGGTCCAGCAGCAGCGTCTTCCCCGTGCCGTTGCGTCCCAGCAGCACGTTGAAGGACGGGCTGAACGACAGCCGCGTGCCGGGCTTCACGGAGCGGAAATGGTGGACCTGCAGCCACTGGAGCTTGAGCATCGCCCCCGAGCCTCCCCTCGTGGTGGGCCAGGGTCAACCCTGCCCGGGACGAAACGGCCCCCACGAGAGAAGTCAAACATCGTCCGTGGTGAAGACACACCCAGCAGCCAGGCTGCAGGAGCAATCCACTGACAGCACCCGTGCGCCGGTCCCTCCACCGCCGGAACTCCCGACCCAGGAGGGCGGCCAAGCCCCGCCATCCCCGGGAGCCCAGCTTGTCATGACAAGGCGCGAAGGGCAGGCTCATGGCTCCGCTCCCGCCATGCGCCCCGCCCGTCCCGTCCTGCTCGTCCTCGTCTGCCTCGCGCTGCTCGGCACCGCCGCGGGACCCGGGGGCGGTGTGCCCGGTG
>NZ_SRLW01000080.1:0-35720 GCF_006518215.1 Myxococcus sp. AB025B | reverse complement strand
GGGGGACGCTCGGGCGGGGCAGCGCTCGTCACATCCTGGTGCGTCACGCACCACAGACGGCCGAAGGCGATGAGCGCCACGAGCATCAGGAGGAGGGTTCTGAGCGGGAAACGGCGCACGAGCAATCTCCTTGATTCCAACCGGGAGCGGGGGTTATCAGCCCCACCGGGTTCCATCCGCAAATAATGACGGAGGCGTGCGTGGCTGAGACGTTCGACGTGGTGATCATCGGTTCGGGCCCTGGCGGCTACGTGGGCGCCATCCGCGCGGGGCAACTCGGGCTGAAGACGGCCATCATCGAGAAGGACAAGCGTCTGGGTGGCACGTGCCTCCACCGCGGGTGCATCCCCACCAAGTCCCTGCTGTGGACGGCGGAGCTGTTCCACCACGTCAAGGAGGCCGGGGACTTCGGCATCGACCTGTCGAGCCCGACGGTCAACTGGCCGAACGCGATGAAGCACAAGGACAAGGTCGTCACCAAGGGTGCCAACGGCATCGACTTCTTGATGAAGAAGAACAAGGTGACGGTCATCAAGGGCCACGGCCGCATCGCGGGCAAGGGCAAGGTGGAGGTCACCGCCGCCGACGGCACCAAGCAGGTGCTGGACGCCAAGAACGTCATCATCGCGACGGGCTCGGTCCCCAAGTCCCTGCCGAACGTGCCGGTGGACCACAAGCGCGTGCTCAACAGCGACTCCATCCTGCAGCTCGAGCGCATCCCCAAGAGCATCATCGTCCTGGGCGCGGGCGCGGTCGGCTGTGAGTTCGCGTCCATCTTCAACCACGTGGGCAGCAAGACGGCCATCGTGGAGTACCTGCCGGCGCTCTTGCCCATCGAGGACGCGGACATCTCCAAGGAGCTGGAGAAGATCTTCCGCCGCCGCGGCATCGACGTGCACACGGGCTCCGCGGTGGAGAAGGTGGAGCACACGGCGGACGGCGTGCGCGTCACGATGAAGGTCGGCAACGAGACCAAGACGCTGGAGGCGGAGATCCTCCTGTCGGCCGTGGGCCGCTCGCCGGTGACGGACGACGTGGGCCTGGACAAGACGTCCATCAAGACCGACCGCGGCTACATCAAGGTCGACTCGATGCTGCGCACCAGCGAGCCCAACGTCTACGCGGTGGGCGACGTCATCCCCACCCCGATGCTGGCCCACATGGCCAGCGCCGAGTGCGTGGTCGCGGTGGAGCACATCGCGGGCAAGAACCCGCAGCCCATCAACTACGACCTCACCCCGTCCGCCACGTACTGCTACCCCGAGGTCGCCTCGGTGGGCCTGACGGAGAAGAAGGCCAAGGAGCGCGGCTACGACGTCAAGATCGGCAACGCCCCGTTCGGCGCGGTGACGAAGTCCGCCATCACCAACGAGTCCACGGGCCTCATCAAGATCGTCTCCGACAAGAAGTACGACGAGGTGCTGGGCATCCACATCATCGGTCCCCACGCCACGGAGCTGCTGGCCGAGGCCTGCGTCGCGCTGAAGCTGGAGATCACCACCGAGGAGCTGGCGGGCACCATCCACGCCCACCCGACGCTCTCGGAGATCGTCCACGAGGGCGCCGAGGCCACGCTGGGTCACCCGCGCCACTTCTAGTCGGCGAGGGTGGAGGAAGGGCGCCCCTCACGGGTGCCCGCTGGGGCCGTCCCGGAGCGCGAGCTTCGAGGGCGGCCTCGTGCGTTCCAGGCAGGTGGGGACGACTCGCCAGGAGGGCCAGCGGCGGGGCGGACGTGCCGCTGGAGGGCCGGGCTGGGGGCTCGGGCTCGCCGACAGGGGCTGCCCGGCCGGGGCGCGGGCATTAGTAGGGAGACGACGTGCGCGAAGGCCCTGCGGGTGCTGACGCCTCGCGTTAGAGGCTTCCCGCTTGAACGTCTTCCGCCCAAACCATAGAAGGCCCGCGACCCATGGCGACTCCCGACCGGTTCCCTCTCCCCCAGGTGACAGAGACGACCCGCAAGCCGGACTGGCTGAAGGTCCGCCTGCCTCACGGCGAGGGGTACGAGCGGGTCAAGGCCATCGTGAAGCGCACGAAGCTGGCCACCGTGTGCGAAGAGGCCCGCTGCCCGAACATCGCCGAGTGCTGGGGCGGTGGCACGGCCACGGTGATGCTGATGGGCGAGGTCTGCACGCGCGCGTGCCGCTTCTGCCACGTGAAGGTGGGCGCTCCGCCGCCGTTGGATCCGATGGAGCCCATCCACCTGGCCCAGGCCGTCAAGGAGATGGACCTGGAGTACATCGTCGTCACGTCGGTGAACCGGGATGACCGGCCCGACGGTGGCGCCAGCCACTTCGCCTCCGCGATTCGCGAGCTGCGCCGCGAGAGCCCGCGCACCATCGTCGAGGTGCTCATCCCCGACTTCAAGGGCGTGGAGAAGGACCTGGCCACGGTGGCCGAGGCCCGGCCGCACGTCGTCGCGCACAACGTGGAGACCGTGGAGCGGCTGACGCCGACGGTGAGAGACCGGCGCGCGAAGTACGCCCAGTCGCTGCGCGTGCTCGAGTACTTGAAGCACCGTCCCGAGGGCCTCTACACCAAGACGTCGGTCATGGTGGGCCTGGGCGAGACGGACGCCGAGCTGGAGCAGACCTTCAAGGATTTGCGCGGCGTGGGCGTGGACGTGCTCACGCTGGGACAGTACCTGCAGCCCTCGCAGTACCACCTGCGCGTGGAGCGCTTCGTCACTCCGGCGCAGTTCGAGTCGTACAAGAAGCTGGCCGAGTCCTACGGTTTCCTCTACGTGGCCTCGGGTCCGCTGGTTCGCTCCAGCTATCGCGCCGCCGAGTTCTTCATGAAGGGCCTGATGGAGCGCGAGCGCCTGGAGCGACTCGGCTGAGCGGGCCCGATTCGAGCCTTGACGCAACCCCCGTTCCTCTCGGAAAGACACCCCATGGCAACCTTCGAATTCAAGCTCCCCGACCTCGGTGAAGGCGTGATGGAGGGCGAGCTGGTCAAGTGGCACGTCAAGGCCGGCGACGTCGTCAAGGAAGACCAGGTGCTCGCCGAGGTGATGACGGACAAGGCCACCGTCACCGTCCCCAGCCCGAAGGCCGGCCGCGTCATCCAGACGCACGGCAAGGAAGGGGACATCGCGAAGGTGCACCACCCGCTGGTGACGATGGAGATCGAAGGCGCCGCGCCGGTCCAGGCCGCGGGCCACGGGGCTCCCGCTCCGGCGGCCTCGACGGCGGCGGCCCCCGCGCAGGCGGCTGCCGCGGCGCCCGCGCAGGCGACGAAGGTGCTGGCCACGCCGGTGACGCGCCGGATGGCGCGTGAGCACGGGCTGGACCTGACGACCATCTCCGGCAGTGGTCCGCAGGGGCGGGTGACGAAGGCGGACGTGGTGGCGGCGCTGGAGGGCGGCGGCGAGCAGAAGAACGTGGTGGCGCCGGCCCAGGCGCGTCCCGCGGCGCCCTCCGTGTCGACGGGTCGCTCGGACGAGCGCGTGCCGCTGCGAGGCCTGCGCAAGAAGATCGCCGAGAAGATGGTGCGCTCGAAGTTCACGATGCCGCACTTCGCCTTCGTGGAGGAAGTGGACGCGACGGAGCTGGTGGCGCTGCGTGCGCGGCTCAACGCGCAGCTGGCGGCGGTGGGCGACAACACGAAGATCAACTACCTGCCGTTCATCATCAAGGCGACCATCGCCGCGCTGAAGCGCTTCCCGCACCTGAACGCCAACTTCGACGAGGCGGCGCAGGAGCTGGTGGTGCGCGGCGAGTACAACATCGGCATGGCGGTGGCGACGCCGGACGGCCTGACGGTGGCGGTGGTGAAGGACGCGGACCGGCTGACGCTGGCCGAGCTGGCGCGCGAGACGTCGCGGCTGGGCGTGGCGGCGCGTGAGCGCAAGCTGAAGATGGAGGAGCTGACGGGCGGCACCTTCACCATCACCTCGCTGGGGCAGACGGGCGGCCTGTTCGCCACGCCCATCATCAACCACCCCGAGGTGGGCATCATGGGCGTGCACAAGCTCAAGAAGCGCCCGGCCGTGGTGAAGGACCAGGTCGTGGTCCGCGACATGATGAACCTGTCGCTGTCGTGCGACCACCGCGTCATCGACGGCTCGGTGGCCGCGGACTTCGTGTACGAAGTCATCAAGTACCTCGAGAAGCCGGACATGCTGTTCCTGGCGATGACCTGAGGTTCCTGGAGGCGGGCCCGGTGAGCGGAGGCTCCCGGGCCTCGTGTCCACGGTAGGGCGTCCCGTGGGGTTGCCAGGGGACGGACCGCCCGCTCGACGGAGGTCGGGCGGTGGTCCTCCAAGACGGTTAGGCTCTGTCGGTATGGCCGAGAACCCTCGCGAGCTGATCCGCGCCGCGCAGTCCGCCGAGCTGAGCGGTGACGCGCCTCGTGCGGTGGAGCTGTTGTTCCAGGCCGCGACGCTCTTCCAGCGCGCGGGGAACGCACCTCGGGCGCTCCAGTTGCTGCGCCATGCACGCCGACTGGATGAGCGACGCGCGGATATCGCCGACGAGGTGGCGCGGCTCGAGCGGATGTCGGCGCTGGACGCTGACGAGACTGCCCAACCTGCGACTGAGATGATGGGAGGCGAGGAGGGGGGCTCGTCGTCGGAGCTGGCGCTGAGACAGCGCCTCATCGAAGCCGCGCTGCGCGAAGAGGAAGAGCCTCGGCTTGGGGGAGCACATGCCGAAGTCACCGCGTGGGTGTTGGACACGGAGGTGAGTGAAGACCTGCAGCGCCTGGAGGCCGAGCTGTCGCGTGGGCGCGATTCGTTCGAAGCCGAGAGGCCGCGAGATGGCGCGCTCTCTTCGAAGGACGAAAGTGGAGTGGGCTCTCCGGAGCGGGCTGGACTTTCATCGCGAGCGCGGCGCATCGACGTGCACAACACCGTGAGCGCTGGCGTGAGGCATGGCGAGACCTCACACGTGACAGCCCGAGCGTCGCCAGACTCACGAGTAGACGACGCCGGGGGCAGGTTAGCTTCCGCCCAAGCCGGATCCGCTCCACAAGTCCGGAGCATGGCTGGGGCCGACAGCGTGAGCCGCGGCTCGCCACGTGGCGATGCGTCGAGCGTGGCAGCCGGGGCGTCGCGAGCAGGGGCTGAAAGGGATGGGGCTGGATCGTCGCCGTGGGACTGGGAGCTGGACGCTGACGACAGCGAGCGTTCTGGCGAGGCGTCGAGCGTGACCGCCGGAGCGTCGCCAGACTTCCGATTCATGGCCCGGAGCGCAGGTGCGCGAAGCCGTGCACGAAGCTTCGGTGGAGCGCGATTCACGGGGGGCGCTGGCTCTGACGAGGCGTCCTGGAGTCCAGGGCTGCTCGATGAGTGGGATGGCCCGGCCGGAGCCGATGACACGTCGGGCGCGGTGGGGGCGAGAGGCGCATCCGAGGTCGAGGATGAGACCTGGCTTCTGGGGGACCAGAGCGAGTTCGTGAGCGCCGAGGCGAGCCAGCTCCACCTCTTGGGGGTGACGGAGTCGCGTTCGTCCGGAGCGCCGCTGCGCGGGCCGTCTGACGAATTCGAAGGCGGTGAGGATGCAGTCGCGCGCGAGCCTCACGACGTGGAGGACACGCCGCCCCAGCGTCGACGCAAGCCGCGCATCATCGAGCGCGGCCCCACCCGCGCGGACGTGACGCTGGACGCGTGGTGCTCGTTCTGTTGCCGACCTCGCGCTGAGATTGGCGAGCTCGTCGCGGGACCGGCGGGCGCGTTCATCTGCAAGGCCTGTCTCACGGCCTCATCAGCCCTGTTCGGTGACTCGGTGAGCCCGGTGTCGCTCCCGGCCCGTCCTCACGTCGAGACGCCGACTCCGAGCGCGCCGGACTTCATCGGGCAGCCGGAGGCGCGGAGCGCGCTCATCGATGCACTCCGTACGGGCGTCCGCTGCGTGCTGCTCATCGGTGCGGAGGGCTGTGGGAAGAGCACCTTGCTCCAGATGCTCCAGCGAGAAGGGCAGGGCGCGCTCACCACGGTCGACGCGCTGACAGGGACGCCCTCCTCGACATCGCTGTTCATCGAGGACGTGGACCAACTGAGCACCGAACATCAGCGCGCACTCAGCGCCTTCCTGGGGCGGGCCTCGAGGCCCACGGTGGTGCTCAGCGCGCGGGGCAGGACACCCACGTCGAGCAAGCTCGCGCTGCGTGGAAATGGCCTCCGCCTCAACATCCCCACCACGGACGCACTCTCGCGTGCCGTGCGCGGCACCGTCACAGTGAGCATCCTGGAGCACGTCCAGCGCCTTGTGTCCCTGCGTCCGCCCACGTCCGCCGAATACAGGGACATGGCCCGGGCCCATCTCGCCGCGCGCGAGCACACGACGACGGTGTCAGACAAGGCCCTCTCCGTGCTCGTGGCGGAAGCCGCGCGTTCCCCGCGCGCGGGCCATGAGCTCCAGGCGCTCCTCCAGCGCATCCCCCCAGGCACCTGGGACCTCGACAAAGTCACGAAGCCAGCCCCTGCCCGCAAGGGGCGGCGCAAGAAGGGAACGTCGTGAACACCATCACCGTCTACCGGCTCGGTCGGGTGGAATACGAGGACGGCCTCGAGCTCATGCGCCTGTTCGGCGACGCGCGTCGCGAGGGGCTCTGCTCGGACGCACTGCTCCTGCTGGAACACCCGCCCGTGCTGACCCTCGGCCGAGGCGCGAAGCGCGAGAACATCACCGCGTCCGACGCGAGCCTCTCCGCCGAGGGCGTGCAGGTCTTCGAGACCAACCGCGGCGGTGACGTCACCTACCACGGCCCCGGGCAGATCGTCGGCTACCCCATCTTCCTGCTCCCCGAGTCGCGCCGTGACGTCCGTCGCTACGTGCGCGACGTGGAGCGCTCCATCATGCAGGTGCTATCCGAGTGGGGCATCACCGCGGGCCCCATCCCCAAGTGGCCGGGCGTGTGGATTGGCGAGGAGGGCGCCCCGGACGCGCGGAAGATCGCCGCCATCGGCGTCCACATCTCCCGCTGGCTCACCACGCACGGCTTCGCGCTCAACGTGAACACGAAGATGGAGCACTTCCGCTTCATCGTCCCGTGCGGCATCCGCGAGGCCGGCGTCACGTCCATGCAGCGCGAGCGCGGCAACGCCATCCCCGTGCCCGACGTCGAAGAGGCCCTGGCGCGCAGCTTCTGCGCCGTGTTCGACAGCGAGCGCGTCGATGCGCCGCCGCCCATGTCCACCGTCTGCGTCGCCGTGGTGCGCGGACACGGCCCCGAGGCCCGCGTCCTGCTCGTGCGCCGCCGCCCCGAGCGCGGAGGCTTCTGGCAGATCCTCACGGGCCGCGTGGAGCCCGGTGAATCACCCGCCCAGGCCGCCGCCCGCGAGCTCGAGGAGGAGACCGGACTGCGCCTCACTGCCGAGGACCTCCACTACCAGCACGCCTTCGCCATCGGCGAGACGCTGCCCCCCGTGCTCGCGCGGGAGAACGGCTTCGCCGTCCAGGCCCCTCCGGACGCGGAGGTCCGCCTGGGCCCGGAGCACGACACCTTCGAGTGGGTGGACGTGCCCACCGCCCTGGAGCGCCTGCCCTTCGTGGGGCTGCGCGAGACGGTGAAGCGCGCGTTGGCCCGCCAGCGCGGCGCCTGAGCTACAGCGTGAGGACCATCGCCTCCTTGGCGGCGATGGCCTCCGGGCGGTGCTTGCGCACCTGACGCAGCAGCTTGTCCATCGCCACGTCGTCGCGCGACGGGTCGTGATGGAAGAGCACCAGCGTCTTGACCTCGGCCGCGTCCGCGGCGGCCACGGCGGCCTGCCACGTCGAGTGGCCCCAGCCCGTGCGCGCCGGCCCACAGCGGCCGTGGTACTCGTCCTCCGTGTACATGGAGTCGTAGATGAACAGGTCCGCGCCGCGCGCGAACTCGAACATCGCCGCGTCCAGCTCGCTGCCGTGCTCAACGTCCGTCGCGTACACCACGGACCTGCCGCCACACTCCACGCGGTAGCCCAGGTTGCCACCCGGGTGGTTCAGCTCCAGCCACCGCACCTTCGCGGGGCCCACCCGCAGCGTGTCCCCGGGCGTCAGGTCCCGGTACGTCAGCTTCGCGCGGAACGCGCCCTCGGCCGTCACCGGGAAGTAGGGCTGCACCATCTGCCCGCTGAGCAGCTCGCGCGTGCTGCGCCCGTTGCGCGCGGGACCGTTCACCGTCAGCTCGCTCGTCGGGATGAAGATGGGCGCGAAGAAGGGCAGCCCCTGTAGGTGGTCGTAGTGGTAGTGCGAGATGAAGATGTTGCCGCGCACCGGCGACGTGCCCGACGCCAGCAGCGCGTCACCCAGCGCGCGCGCGCCCGAGCCCAGGTCGAAGATGAGCAGCTCGTCCCCACACCGCACCTCCACGCACGGCGTGTTGCCCCCGTAGCGCTTCGTCTGCGGACCCGGGGCGGGGATGGAACCGCGCACACCCCAGAAGCGCACCTCGAACGGCACGCGCGCCTGATTGCGCACGGCGGTGTTGCGCCGCCGCGCGGGCGTCTTCTCAGCCGGCCTTGGCTTCCGTGTCGTCGTCCTCGGCGAAGAGCTCAATCAGGTGCCCCGTACGCTCGCGCTTCGTCCTCAGGTAGTCGACGTTATGCGGATTGTGCTCGGTCCGGGAAGGGATTCGACGCAGGACCGGAATCCCTTCCTCCACCATCCCGGCGATCTTCAGCGGGTTGTTGGTGATGAGGTCCACCGAGCGTACGTCCAGCGAGCGCAGCATCTCCGCGGCGATGTCGTAGCTGCGCAGGTCGTCCGCGAAGCCCAGCTGCCGGTTCGCCTCGTACGTGTCCAGGCCCTTGGCCTGCAGCGCGTACGCCTTGATCTTGTTCCCCAGGCCGATGCCCCGGCCCTCCTGTCGCAGATAGAGCACCACGCCCAGGCCCTGCTGGGTGATGAAGTCCAGCGCCCGGTCCAGCTGCTCGCGGCAGTCGCACTTGAGGCTCCCGAAGACCTCGCTCGTCAGGCACTCGGAGTGGATGCGCACCGGCACCCCCTCCACGCCCGACACACTCCCCGCCACGAGCGCCACGTGCTCGCGGCCGTTGCGCTTGTCCCGGAAGACGATGGTCCTCAGCGGTCCACGCCCAGTGGGGACGTCCGCCTCCGAGAAGCGCTCCAGATGCTGGGTGGGCTTTCGGGTCGGAAGGACCTGGGGTGAGCGAGTATCCGACATGGTGTTCTGTTCTCCGGCTGCGAGGCTCCCTGTTTGGTGCCCCACGGAACGCAAGTCAAGGCGGACTCACCAACGGAGTCCACCCGGAATCGCGGAAAGGATGCGTGAAGGACGCCTTCGGTTTCTCAAGCCCCCCAGGAGACCGGTAGCAACTCCACACCGTCCCCATGAGCCAAGCTGCTGGCCTCCCGGGGGAAGTGCAGCAGGTGCGTCGCGGAGGCCGCGGAGCGCAGCGCTCCGGACGTCTGGGTGGACAACGGCCGTGCCCACAAGCTTCCTTCCCGCCAGGTGGCCGTCACCCGGACGAAATGCGCCAGCCCCGGGCTCTTGGACAGGCGGCCGTCCAACCGCCCGGACACCCGGATGGGGGCCACGTCCGAGTGCCCCAGCAGGCGGCGCAGCGCGGGCCGGACGAACAGCTCGAACGTCACCAGGGACGAGGTGGGGTTGCCGGGCAGGCCGAAGAACAGCGTGCTGCCGCGCTTGCCCACCACCAGCGGCTTGCCGGGCTTGATGGCCACGCGCCACAGGTGCTGCTCCACGCCCAGGGCCGCCAGGACCTCCTTGACGTAGTCCCGCTCGCCCACGGACACGCCCGCGCTGGTGAGCACCACGTCGAAGCCGTGGGCGCGCGACAGGGACTCGCTCACCGAGTCCCGCGTGTCCTGCGCGATGCCCAGCAGGGACGGCCGCCCGCCCGCGCGGCGCACCGCCAGCGCCAGGGACGGGGCGTTGGTGTCGACGATGCGGCCCTTGGGGGGCTCGTCGGCCCGGCACAGCTCGTCCCCGGTGGAGAGGATGGCCACCCGGGGCGCGCGGGGGACGGGGATGGACAGCTGACCCTGGCCCCACAGCAGCCCCAGCTCGGGGATGCCCAGGGGCGTGCCCCGGGCCAGCAGCAGGCCCCCCTCGTGGGCGTCCTCGCCCCGGGGCCGCACGAACTGGCCGGACTCCACCGCCTCCAGGATGTCCACCTGATCCGCGCCGCCGTTGGGGACGGGGCGGGCGCGCTCGCGCATCACCACCGCGTCCGCGCCGTCCGGCAGGGGCGCGCCGGTCATGATCCGCACGCAGGTGCCCGGGCGGACCTCGTGCCGGGGCGTGGCGCCCGCGTAGACCGTCTCCAACACGGGCAGTCTCACCGGCAACGGCCCCATGAGGTCGGAGGCGCGCACCGCGTAGCCGTCCATGGCCGAGTTGTCCCAGGGGGGCAGGGTGCGCTGGGCCATCACGTCCTCCGCCAGCGTCCGGCCCAGGCCCTCGTCCAGGGACACCCACTCCGTGGCCAAGGGGGGGACCAGGGCCAGCACCCGGGCCCGGGCCTCGTCCTCCGGCAGCAGGGTCGCGGCGTCGTTCATGCGCGTGTTCTCCAGGGCTGTTCGCACCCAAAGTCCGAGAGAAAATCAAGTGTTAGTTTGACAGCCCTGCTGATCATCGTTACAAGCTCCAATCATCGCGAAGCCTGCCAGTCCTCCTGGGGGTGGCTTGGCAACCCGTTGAAAGTACACGGGAACTCTCAAGGAGACAGCGTCGATGGCCAAGCCCAAGTCCGGGGCCAAGAAGGCGACTCCCGCTGGAAAGACTGGCGCGAAGCCCGCCGCGAAGAAGGATAAATCCGCCCGGCTGGATCTGATCAAGAACGCGTCCAAGCGCGTCGCCACCTCGACGACGAAGGCGGTCAAGGCCGTCGCGGAGACGGTGGCCAAGGGCGCGAAGTCCGCGGCGAAGAAGGTGGCCGCGGAGGTCGCCCCCGAGAAGGGCAAGGCCGCCGAGAAGGCGGAGAAGGTCAACAAGCCCGAGAAGGTCGCCGCGACGAAGAAGTCCGCCGCCAAGCCCGCGCCCGCCGCCAAGTCCGCCACGACCAAGGCTCCGGCCGCCCCCGCGGCGAAGGCGCCCGCTGGCAAGGCCGCCGGTGGCAAGGCGGCCTCCAAGGCCTCCGCGCCCGTCATCCCCGCGGTGGAGAAGCCCCGTCCGCGGGCCACCAAGCTGCCGCCCCCGGGCGAGCCGCTCACCAAGCGCGAGATGGAGCAGCTGCTCACCGCCGGCGAGGGCCGCGGCGTGACGGGCGAGGGCAGCCTCAAGGGCCGCCTGGTCGTCCTCAACGAGATGCCCAACCTGGTGGTGGTGGGACGCGACAAGCGAGAGCTCACCTTCCTGCTCCAGGGGCCGGACCAGGAGGTCCTGCCGGCGTACGTGAACCACAAGGTCTCCGTCAGCGGGTTGATCCGCAAGACGACCAATCACGGCGGCGTGGTGGACGTGCGCAAGTACTCCGCCAAGAAGCCGGAGGCCGAGGTGGTGGAGGCGCCCCCGGCGGACACCGAGCCCCGGCTGCGCTACCTGTCGCCTGGCGAGGTCTCCATGGTGACGGCGGCCGGCATGGGCGCGGGCATCAAGGGCTTCGCGGCGGTGCGCGGCAACCTCGAGATGACGGGCGAGGAGTTCGTGCTCGTCGTGTCCAACGGCGGCACCCGTCAGCAGGTCTCGTTCCTCATCGAGGGCAAGGCCGCGGTGAAGGGGCTGCGCAAGTTCGTGGGCCACACGCTGCAGGTCATGGGCGTGGTGGACAAGACGTCCGGTTGGGGCGGCCGCATCGGCGCGGAGAACGTGGAGCCCCGTCCGTCCGAGGCGCGCGCGGTCTCTCGCGACGAGATGGAGCTGGTCCACATCGAGGGCGAGGTGCCCACGAGCGTGGACGTGAAGCTCAACCACGGCCTCACCGTGCGCCTGCCCGAGCAGCCGGGCTTCACCTGGGCCATCGAGCCCACCGCCGCCAAGCGCGTGGGTCTGCGCGAGGCCAACTTCGAGCCGGGCCTCAATGGGGGCCCGGCCACCCGAGAGTTCTTCTTCACCCCCCGCAACCCGGGGACATCCGAGGTGGAGTTCTTCCTGGCCAAGGCGCTCGCGCCGGGCCTGGTGGACCGCTCCTTCAAGATCAACGTCACGGTCAAGCCCTGAACGTCGCTTCCCGGAGGAGGACTCCGGGAAGCAGTCGGTCGCCGGGGGGTTCCCGCCCGGCCGCTTCGGGCTTACCCGTTCCCGTAGCGGCCGAGCCGCGACCCCACCGTGAGCATTCCTCCCGACCTTCTCCAGCAGATTCTCTCCGACGCAGACCACCCGCTGGGCATCAAGGAGCTCCTGCGACTCGCGGGCCTGCATCCTGGCCAGCAGACCGAGCTCAAGCGCGCCCTGCGCGAGCTGGTCCGTCAAGGCGCCATCGTCAAGGAGGGCAAGCGCTTCCTGCGCCCCGGCCCCCGTCGTGACGAGTCCATGCGGCCTCCTCCCGCGCTCCATGAGCAGGCGCGTCCGGAGGCGCCTCGCTTCGGCAAGGCCCACTCGAACGACTCCCGCGCCCGGTTCCAGGGGCCTGGAGTGCGCGGCCAGGGGGGCGGCCGTTTCCAGGACCGTGGTGCTCCGTCACGCGGCGCCCGCGACGCCGGACGCCATGGCGGTGGCCGGCGCGACGACTGGCGTGAGCGCTCCGGTCAGCGAGGCCGGCGGGAGCGCCGCTTCGGCGAGGTGCTCGACACGGTGGAGGGCATCCTCCACGTGCATCAGAACGGCTTCGGCTTCGTGCACCCGGTGTCGGGCGAGGGCGAGAACATCTTCCTGCCGCCGGGCGAGGCGCAGCGCGCGCTCGACAACGACCGGGTGGTGGTGGAGGTGGCGGGGCGGCCCGGACGTTACGAGGGGCGACTGGTGCAGGTGGTGGACCGACGCCGCGAGCTGGCGGTGGGCGTCTACACCGCGCACGGGCGCCACGCGCTGGTGCTGCCGACGGACACGAGCCTGCCGGGGCCCATCCGCGTGCCCTTCACCCAGATGGCCCAGGAGGGCGACCTGGTGAAGGTGCGCCTGGGCGTGGGCGCGAACCTGTTGGACCCGGGGCGCGGGCTGATCGGCGAGGTGGCCGGCTCGCTCGGCAAGCCCGGCACGCCGAGCTCCGAGGTGATCGGCATCGCCTACTCGCAGGGCTTCTCGGACGAGTTCCCGCCGGAGGTCATGGACGAGGCGGACCGCTACGCCGTCACGGTGTCCGAGGACGAGGCGCGCGGCGAGCAGCGCCGCGACCTGCGCGCGATGGCGCTGGTCACCATCGACGGCGAGGACGCGCGCGACTTCGACGACGCGGTGTACGTGGAGGAGCAGCCGGGGGGGTGGCGGCTGGTGGTGGCCATCGCGGACGTGACGCACTACGTGCGCGAGCGCAGCGCGCTGGACGCGGAGGCGCTCCGGCGCGCGACGTCCGTGTACCTGCCGGACCGGGTGCTGCCGATGCTCCCGGAGCGGCTGAGCAACGGCATCTGCTCGCTGCGTCCGGACGAGGACCGGCTGTGCATGGTGGCGGACCTGACGTTCGACACCCAGGGCCAGCGGCGCTCGTCCGCGCTGTACCCGGCGGTGATGCGCAGCCAGGCGCGGTGCACGTACAACGAGGTGCAGGACGTCCTCGATGGCAAGGACGTGCCGCACCGCAACGCCTTCAAGCCGCACTTCGAGCGGATGATGTCGCTGGCGCGGGCGCTGATGAAGATGCGCAAGGAGCGCGGCGCCATCGACTTCGACCTGCCCGAGCACAAGGTGGTGGTGGGCAAGGACGGCCTGCCCGAGCGCATGGACAAGCGCGAGCGCAAGGACAGCCACCGGCTCATCGAGGAGTGCATGCTCGCCGCGAACGAGGCCGTGGCGCGCTTCTTCCAGGACGAGGGCCTGCCCACGGTGTACCGGTTCCACGGCGAGCCGGACGAGGAGAAGCTGGCGGCCTTCGCGGCGCTGGCGCAGGCGTATGGCTTCAAGCTGCGCTTCGAGGACGGGGTGTCGTCGAAGGAGCTGGACGCGTTCATCAGCCAGCTGGCGGGTCACCCGGAGCAGCGGGCGCTGAACCAGCTGCTGCTGCGCTCGATGATGCAGGCCGTGTACACGTCCTCGAAGGTGGGGCACTACGGGCTCGCGGCCGAGCACTACCTGCACTTCACCTCGCCCATCCGTCGCTACCCGGACCTGTTGGTGCACCGGCTGCTCAAGGCCCACTGGGCGAGGGCAGGCCGCAAGCCGTCGCAGGCCATGCTCGAGCGCGAGGAGGAGAAGCTCGAGGACATGGCGATGCAGTGCTCGGACCGGGAGCGCGCGGCCATGCAGGTGGAGCGCGAGGTGGTGTCGTTCTACGCGGCCCTGATGATGAAGGACCGCGTCGGCGAGGAGTTCGCGGCCACCATCGCGGCCATCACCGACTTCGGCTTCTTCGTCGAGCTGGACGAGGTGCACGTCGAAGGCCTGGTGAAGGCGGAGACGCTGGGGCCGGGCTCGAAGCTGGACAAGCAGACGCACGCGCTGGTGTACCCGAACGGGCGCCGCGTCCGCGTGGGCCAGAAGCTGCGCGTGCGGCTGCTGTCGGCGAACCCGACGGCGCGGAAGATCGACTTCGAGGCGCTCCAGTTCGACGGCGAGGCGCCGCTGGCGCGTCGTGAAGGAGGAGCGTTCTCGCACCGTCGGCCCGAGCGCCGCGAGCAGGTCGCGCATGGCAAGCACCGGGCCGACCGGCCGGGACGCTGGGAGCGCGAGGAGAAGAAGCAGGGCTCCGCCCGAGGCTGGGCCGCGCGCGAGGAGCCCGCGAGTCCCCGCGGTCGGTTCGTGAGGGAAGGGCGCCGCGAGGAGCCCGCGCGGGGCGAGGAGAAGTTCAAGCAGCCCTGGCGCGACGAGTCGGCGAACAAGCCCCGCGAAGGTCGTCCCGAGCGGGAGGGCCATGGTGAGAAGCGTCGGGTCTTCGTGCGCCCCGAGCAGCAGGGCGCCGAGGCGCGAGGTGAGCAGTCCGTGGAGCAGGAGTCCTTCGCCGTGAAGACGTGGGAGGCCCCCTCCGCTCCCGAGGCGACGGGCGGCTCGCCGCATCCCGGATTCGACCGGCTCCGCGCCCTGGCCGCGCAGGGGCAGCGGGGTGGCGGTACCAGTGGTGCCAAGGGCGGGCGTCCGCACGCGCCGAAGAAGCACGGTCACGGCGGGAAGCCCGCCTCGAAGGACGCGCGCTTCCACCACCGGCCGACGCCGAAGTTCGAGCCGCCGAAGCCTCGCGAGGAGACGGATGCCGCGTTCTTGCCCGAGAACTGGCAGCCCTCCGTTCCCGCCGAGCCTCCCGCGAAGCCGCCGGTGGCCCGTGAGTCGCGCGACGTGACGACGCACGTGGAGCCGTCGGCTCGTGCGACGCCAGAGGTGGTGTTGACCGCGGAGCCCGTGGTGACGACCGCTCCAGAAGCGGTCTCCCGCCCGGTGACGCCGCCTGCTTCGCGGGTCCGTCCGGCGGACGTGATGGACGCGGAGGTCGTGGGAGAGGCTCCCGCGAAGAGGCGCTCCCCGCGTGCGAAGCCGAAGCGCGAGTCCTCCGCCCCGAGCACGCGGAAGACAGCCACCAGTCCCGCGGCCACGAAGAAGTCCGCGAAGAAGCCCGTGGCCGCGAAGAAGGCGCCCAAGGCGAAGGTGGCCAAGGCCACGACGCCCAAGTCGAAGCCCGCGAAGGTCAAGGTCATCGCGCCCAAGTCGAAGCCCGCGAAGGCCAAGGTCACGACGCCCAAGTCGAAGCCGGCGAAGTCCAAGGCCGTGCCCGCGAAGTCCAAGTCGGCGCGGACTCCGACGAAGGCCGCCGCGAAGAGGGGCAAGCAGGCCGCGTCCGCGAGCAAGCCTCGCGGCACGGGCAAGGCTCGAACGAAGCGCTGAGCACGAGCCGGGCCGCGCGAGCGACAGTCGCTCGCCGCGCGGTGTGGGGCAGGTGGGCCACACGATGGGGGGTGGTCCCCCCTGAATCCACGCGGATACAACAGTGACGGCGACACCTGCTCCCCGGTGACTCCGTGCGAGCGCCCCATGGCATGTCACTTGCCTTGGGGACGCGAACACACGACGCGTGTGCGCACAGTCATCTTGTCGAGGAGTGGAGCATGCGAGCCGTCCGGCCGGGCCGACGTTCGTCACCTTGGATTCTCTTCCTCGCGCTCGGTGTCGCGAGTGTGCTCTCAGCCTGCTCCTCGGATGACCCGGTCGAGGGGAGCCCCAAGCCCGACGCGGGCACGCGCGCTGACGGCGGCACGGGCTCCGACGCGGGAGGCAACCCCGACGCGGGTTCGTCCGGCTCCGACGGTGGCGCGTCCACGCCGGATGGTGGACCACGCCCGCTGCCTCCGTTCACCTGGGGAAGCGGGCCGGAGACGGGCTCCATCTCGGGGGACGTGTGGACGCCGGGGCGTGACTCGACGGGGCTGGTGAACGAGGCCTCCTGGGCGCTGGTGCCCAAGGGCCGCTGGATTGAAGTCGCGGGGACGCCGCTCACCACGCTCGACGCGGAGGTCAAGGGCGCGCTCCCAGGCTTCAGCGACCTGGGCTCGCAGGGCATCGCCGGTGTCATCAACGCGTACTCCGGCATCGCGCTGGATGCGCCGAGGGCGCGGTGGTGGGCCTTCGGCGGTGGCCACGCCGACAGCTCCAACAACGGCCTCTACCGCTTCGACATGGCGCGGATGCGCTGGAGCATCGAGCAGCTGCCGGACCACTCCGCGAACTGGACGAAGGTCCCCTGGGGGAACACGTACAGCGGCTATCCCCCCGCGGAGGCGTACGCCAAGGCGCATCCGGACAGCGACGTCTACGTGGAACGA
Source organism: Myxococcus sp. AB025B (assembly GCF_006518215.1). Lineage (NCBI taxonomy): Bacteria > Pseudomonadati > Myxococcota > Myxococcia > Myxococcales > Myxococcaceae > Myxococcus > Myxococcus sp. AB025B. The sequence goes on along the minus strand of NZ_SRLW01000080.1, from coordinate 18,975 downwards.
CATTCCACTGCAGAGCGACCTCGTGCGGGCGCGCTGCTATACCGAATACTTCGAGGGCATGATCTTCGCCCACGTGCCGCCGCTCAATCGCTACATCGCCGCGTTCCGGTATGATCGCGGCGGGGACGACTCCTGCGAGTCTTCAGGCTGCCCTGAGCGGATTGCCTTCACGCTCAGCGCGAGAGTGATGTGATTTTGAGCAAGAAGGCCCTGCCTTTGCTAGCGGGGCCGTTTTGTTTTCACAGGCACATGAAAAAAAGTCCTGGATCTGCGTAGCCCGTAGAGAGCGGAGGTCCAGTGAGAGCAGCCCTTTCCGCATGTATCGTCCTTGCAACAAATCATGAATATGCGGGATCAATCGACCCCCGCATGATAGGAAGCGCGCCCATGCGCACTTCCCTTCGGCTGTCTTCCCTCGTCCTTGCGTCGTCCTTCATCGTTGGTTGCCTCGGTCCCGAGGCGGAGCCGACGCCCGAGCCCGTCCAGGCCACCCAGGAGCAGGAGGCCACGGACCCCAACTTCCGCGTCTACAACATCGTCGAGGCCGTGCTGCCCGCCGGCAACTATGACGGCGTCGCGGGCAACGAGTGTGTTGCCCTCCTGAACCCCGAGCACCGCCTGCGCAAGGTCATCCTGGTGGCGCCCGCCGCCGCCAACGGCAGCTGCGCGCTGAGCGGGTACACGGCCGGCTCCGCCCTGAGCTTCACGTGGGGCGACACGTCCGTCTACCAGGGCTCCGCCGGCATCGCCTCCATCCGCGCCGCGCTGTCCGACTCGAACGGCGCCGTGCACCGCGTCGTCGGCTCCATCACCAACGAGGCCGCGGCCCTGGCCAGCCTCAACGCGTTCCTCGCGCAGCCCACCGCGACGCAGGGCGCCCAGCTGGGTGGCTTCACCGCCGTCCGGGTCCACTCCATCTATGACTTCGAGGGCCAGGAGCAGGTCAATGCCGAGGCCGCGTACCAGTCCGTCCGCGTCACCCAGCCCTGCGAGAACCCTGGCTCCCCTGAGCTCGTGGCGCGCGTGAACAACGGCTTCGTCTACGGCTACTCCGCCAGCAACACGGGCAGCTGCCACAGCGGCTGGTTCACCGTGACCCGCCGCTACAACCGCAACTGGCAGCTCGTCTACAACTACTCCTACTCGGAGTGATTCGCCGCGCCGCTCGGGCGCTCCCGTGAGGGCTCGAGCGACGCGTGGTTCCGCCGGTGCCCGCCATCCTGGGCGGGCGCCGGTGTGATGCGGTCGGACGCCCTCCATTGACTGCCATTGCGCCGCGCCGGGCGCGATGTGTGCCGTTGGGGGTGTCTGTCGTGCGGGTGGGCGTGGGTGCCACACCTGGGATTGCCGCCATCCCCCTACCCAGACGCCCCGCAAACAGACATCGTGTGGCCCGCGAAGTGCCACTTCGATGCGCCTCGAGCGTCCAGGACGGGTTGCCCGATGACCCAGGAGCCGCAGCAGAGCCTCGGACGTTATGAGCTCCTCGCCCAGCTCGGCAGGGGAGGCATGGCGGAGACGTGGCGCGCGCGGCTGGTGGGCGCCGCCGGAGTCACCAAGCCCGTCCTCATCAAGAAGGTGCTCCCGGAGCACGCGAACGACGAGGCCTTCATCGCGATGTTCATCAGCGAGGCGCGCATCTCCGCCACGCTGTCCCACGGGAACATCGCGCAGGTCTTCGACTTCGGTCGGATGGATGGCCAGTACTTCCTGGCCATGGAGCTGGTGGATGGCCAGCCGCTGCATCGCGTGTTGAGGCGCGCGGCGAAGACGGGCCTCGCGTCGATGCCCATCCCGCTGGCCACGTACATCGCGATGGAGATGTGCCGCGGGCTGCACTACGCGCACTCGCGCACGGACGACCAGGGCGTGCCCCTGCACATCGTCCACCGCGACATCTCCCCCGACAACGTCCTCATCAGCTACGAGGGACAGGTCAAGATCGTCGACTTCGGCATCGCCAAGGCGCGCATGCTGCGCAGCTTCCACACCGAGCCGGGCATCGTCCGGGGGAAGTACCTCTACTTCTCACCCGAGCAGGCCCGGGGCCAGGAGGTGGATGCGCGCACGGATGTCTGGGCCACGGGCCTGGTGCTGTACGAGATGCTCTGCGGTCAGGCTCCGGTCTCCGGCTCGGAGGCCCTGGTCATGTCGAAGCTGGCGCACGGCGAGTTCCCCTCGCCGCGAGAGGTGCGCAAGGAGCTGCCGAACGCGCTGAATGAGATTGTCATGCGGGCGCTGTCCGTGGACACCCGGTTTCGCTACGAGTCGGCGAACGCCTTCGGTGACGCGCTGGCCGGATTCCTCCATTCCTTCGCGCCCCGCTTCGGGATGTCCAACCTGGCGTACCTGGTCCGCGAGCTGTTCCGGGAGGACCTGCTGCAGCAGGGAAGGGACCTCGCGGTGCCGGCCTCGTTCGTCGAGGAGCTGAGCGCGTGGCGAGGCACCGAGCACGCTCCGACGCGCGCGCCCACGAAGTCGACCCGCGTTCTCCAGGACGTCGTGCCCACGACGCCGCTGCCCGGGAGAGGCCAGGCCAACCCCGAGCCGCCTCCGTCCGCTCCCCAGGAGCCGCCGAGCCGATCCTGGCGCTGGGGGCTCCTCGCCGCCGGAGGACTGGTGGCGATGCTCGCGCTGGCCCTCCTGCCCTGGGTGCTCGATGACGGGCCTCCACCCGCGCCGCCCCCGCCACCGGGGCCCCTGGCGCCCTTGGGAGAAGAGGGCCCCGAGGTCCTCGCCGGGAGCGGAGCTGTGCCGGAGGCCTCGGGCTCGACCTCCGAGGTCCAGTCCGCCACCGTGGTGGAGGCCGAGTCCGTCGCGGACCATCCCGACGCGACCTCCATCCGCCTGGACTCCCGTCGGCATGTCTTCCGCGTGCCGGCGGACATGGTGGCCTTCTTCCACCTGGACGTGTCCGCCACGTACTCCCTCTGGGAGCCGGGCTTCTCGAGCAGGGAGGCCCCGCGCGCCGTCCTGGAGCCGGGGCTGTATGCCGCGCAGCCCATCTTCTATCTGCTCGCCGGCGACGCGGTCCCCGTCGCCCTGCGCCAGGGCGTCGTTCCTCGACGTCCCGTGGCGCTCCAGGGCATCCGGTCCATCTCCCTGTTCACGCTCGGAGAGCCCATCAAGGAAGACCTCCGCCAGCAGAACGTGTCCCTGCGCGAGCCTCGCGAGCGCTCCGAGCGGCGCTTCGTCTTCCATCCGGAGCCCATGCGCGTGTCCACCGACCCGGGCTTCCTGCTCCGGGGGCTGGATGTCCGGCAGACGTACACCGTGTCCCTGGCGCCGGTGGGGGAGGGCGTCTTCCCGCGAGGCCGCGCGATGGGGCCCGCGAACCACGCCGCCTGCGTCGAGTGGTCTCCGAGCAGCGCCCCGCCGAAGTTGGATCGGTATGGCGACACCGTCCGGATGCAGCCCGTGCGCTTCTTCCTGTCGGGGACGCGCGAGGTGAAGGTCCGAGGCATCCAGGGGCTGCGCTGCGGTCTGCTCGACGACGATGTCTCGGACAACGAAGGTGAGGTCGAGGTGCGGGTGAGCTCGGCGGATGCGCGACGGCCCAGGAGCCCGAGCCCCGTGTCCTCGACTCCCGACGACGAGGCGGCCCGGTTGTACTCCGAGGCCCAGCGGCTGTCGCGCGCGGGGAAGACCCATGATGCCTTCCTGCTCGCCGAGGACTGTCTCTCCAACGTGCCGGAGCAGGCGGGCTGTCTGCTCCTCTCCGGCGCCATGCAGGCACGGCTCAACCGGATGGAGGGCGCCCGCGAGCGTTATCGGACGTTCGTGAAGCGCTATCCCGCCCACCCCGAGGCCGCCCGGGTGCGCCGACTCCTCGAGGACTATTCCAGGACGCGCTGAGTCTTCTTCAGGTGAGCTGTCTTCAGGAGTCGCCCGCGGTGGTGTTCGCCGCGGGCGACGTTTCTTCAGGGGGAGCCGGGGGGGCCTGACACACGCGCTTCGTGTTACGCCCGGAGGGCTGCGTCAGGCCCACCAGGAAGGCATTGTCATGGGCATCCACCGCCACGCCGTAGCCCTCAGTCTGGGCATTCGCGACGCCAATCTGTCGCGTCCAGCCGTGGACGCCGGTGTATCGATAGCGCATCAGGAACGCGCTCGACCCTGGAGTGGACGGGTTGCCGTCCAGTGAGCCCGAGGTCCAGCCCGCGACGTAGCGCTCCTCGAAGCTGCGGTTGCGCGCCACGCCGTGGCCCAGCGCGATGTTGCCCGGAGCACCGAGCTGAGCGGCTCGGTGCCGGGGCTCAACCCGGGGTTCGAGGTCGTGTTGCTGGGGTTCTGTCGGAGTGGCGAGTCCGCGGTGCAGCGCCGCTTGTTGAAGGCGTATCACCCATTCATCTACGAGCTGCCGGTGACGCAGGCGGTGTCCGCGTGTCCGAAGTGGAAGGAGGCGGGGGGCGAGCGCGTGCTCCAGGAGCCGGCGATGGTGAAGGTGGGGCTGAGCGGCGTGACGCTGACGCGCGTCGTCTCCCGGCTGCAGCCGCCGGTGTCGTTGGGCGATGGCCGCGTGGTGCTGTGGCTGGACGTGGTGGCGCGCGACGCGGCGGGCAAGTACCTGGGCAAGGTGAGCATGGAGCACGAGCACTCCCCGACGGGCATGGGGATGGAGGGCTGCGACACGACGCTGGAGCCCTCCCGCAAGACGGCCTTCGTGGTGACCCGGCGTTGCACCTATGTGGCGGGGGCCGCGTGCAACTTCCTGCCGAGCGACACCACGCGCACCGTCGTGAAGTGGGACGGGCAGAAGCTGGTCGAGGAGGACAAGGTCATCGAGAAGCGGGAGGTGGAACTACGACAGGGACTGCGCCGAGTAGCCCGAGGGCTCACGTCGACGGGGGACGATGACGGCTGTCAGGGGGCTGATGACTGCCGTCATCAGGCGACGCGGGGAGACCCGGGAGAGGGTGCTCGCCAACTGATTGAAATCAGGAGGGCAGTGCGTCCACTTGGGGCGACACGGGCATGGCATGTGGGGTGCAGTGGGGAGGGGCATCGCAGGAACGACCCATCCGCCGCACTTCGAAGGAGCCTCCCATGTCCCCCCGCATCGGTAAGAAGCTGACCCGCTCCAACACGCTGCCGTCCTCGTCCACCCCGAAGGTGTCCCAGCCGAAGCCCTTGGGGCGGGCGAACACGCTGCCGGCCTCGGCGCCGTCCTCGCAGGTGACGAAGCCCGTGGCGACGAAGCCGACGCCGGGTGCGCAGCCCGCGGTGGAGCCCAGGCCGCTGAAGCACCCGGGCATGGTGGAGGGCCAGCCGTCGTACAGCCCCTTCGAGAAGACCACGGGCCAGGCCTCGGACATCATGGTGAGCGGCGGCGACAACAAGCTCACGGCTCCGGCGGGCGCCCAGCCGAACATGCTCGTGGACCGGCCTGGCAAGACGTTCCAGAAGGACACCTTCGGTGGGGGTTCGCTCAGTGGTGGCACGGGCTCGGTGCAGGCCTCGACCACGCGGTATGACGCTCCGGGCGTGCACCACTACTCGACGCAGGCCGAGGTGAACGGGCCCAACGCGGCGTTCGAGCTGCAGAAGACGCACGCGGGCCGGTTCGGCGTGACGAGCGGTCAGATCACGGGTGAGGCGAACAGCTTCAAGGCGCAGGGCCAGGCGGGGCTGTCGTACGACCGGCACAACCACGCGTACACGGCGGCGCTGACGGGCAAGGCGGAGACGGGTGTGGGCGTGACGGCGAGCGCGAGCCACGACTTCAACCAGCACGTGGGTGGCTACGTGAAGGGCGAGGCGAAGGCGTCGGCGACGGCGTATGCGGAGGGCGTGGCGAGCCTGGACCCGCGGACGGCGACGGCGATGCTCTCCGGTCAGGTGGGCGCGGCGGCCACGGCGGGGGCGTACGGCACGGCGGGCGGGCACCTGGGTCGGCTGCACGGCTCCGTCACGGGCGGCGTGGTGGCGGGCGCGGCGGCGCAGGCGGGTGGCAAGATTGGCTTGGAGAATGGCTTCTTCAAGCAGTCGGCGGATGTGAATGCCGCGGCGGGCGTGGGCACGCACCTGAAGACGGACGTGGCGGTGGACCTGCGTCACCACATCAAGCCGGGCATCGCGTCGGGTCTGCGTCCGGCCGCCGGGTTGGGCACGAGCGTGGCCTCGCCCGCCAACACCCTGGAGCCCGAGAAGTCCCGCATGGAGAACTTCTTCTCGAAGGTCTTCCACCAGTCCTGAGGCTTGCGTCGGGCGACTGGGTCGCCACGGTGAAGGATGAAGCCCAGTTCCCTGGTGGGGAGCTGGGCTTCTGTCGTTCGAGCTCGTGCGCGGGTCAGAATCTCTTGATCAGCGCATCGTAGATGTTGCTGTCGACGGCGAAGCCCACGAAGAACCCAGGCCGCATGCCCTTCCACGTCTTCTCGGTGGGGATGTCTCCATCCCCGGTGAAGCTGCTGCCCACGGTGTAGCCCTTCGTCAGGCGCGTGTTCTTGTGCAGGCTGAGGCCCAGCGCCAGGGAGAGCGAGCCTGTGTAGGTGAACGCGAGCCCCACGACGGCATCCTCCGTGGGCGAGGTCGGCTTTACGGCCGCGAAGACGTTGAGGAAGTAGTTATCATACCTCATCGCTTCGTAGTCCACCCCAAACACCATCCATGTCGCACCGACATAGACCGCGAGACCCTCCCTGTCCGTCACCTCTTGGACGAGCTGGGACGAATCCGTCTCGAAGCGTCGCGTGGTGGCCGTGTCGAATCCCACCATGGCCGTGGCGGCGAGGTGATAGCGAGGCCGCACCCGGGCTGTGACCACATTTTCGACGGAAGAGGACGCTGCTTCCGGAGTCGTTCCTGCTTCCTTCTGGCGCTTGGCTTCATAGCCGGAGAGCGGGTGGACTTCGTATGAAAGGGGGCCCGCTCCACACCGGAACATCTGCCCTACGGGAACCAGCTTGAACTTGATAGGTCGCGCGCGCTCCTCGGGTTTCACGCCTGGGGGCACCATGTTGGCATCCGCGCCCTCCTTGGCCGACGGGGCCTCTTTCTGACGGAATGTATTGACGGCCTCACAGTTCTTCGAGGTGATTCTCGGCATGCGCTCTTCAGTCTCGGGCAGGAGGAATGCCACTTGGATCCACTCTCCCTCCGAGACAGCATTGTCCATGGGGGGCGCAATCGCTCCGGATGGCAGGTGCACGAGCAAGGTTCGGCTCTTCTTGTCAATCGTTTTCAATTGGTCGAGCAGGTTCTGCTTGTGTGAAGCGCCGTCCTTCAGCCAGAACTCAAGCGCACTTACGTCAATCGAGTCGGTCTTCGAAGTGCCCTCTTCTCCGAAGTAGGAAACCGAGTCACCCTCCTCGGTCTTACAGTCGATGGGCGAACTCACCGCGCCCGCTGTGTTCACCTGGACCTGGAGGAACGCCGTCTCGCGTTTGCCGAACGTCGCACGCTCCAGGGTGAGCACCGCCAGGTTGCCACCTTCGGCGGGTGGGGAGATGCCGTCGAGCGGGAAGGAGACGACCTCGACAGGAGTTGTTTGCTTGACGAGGGAGGCGCTTTCCAGTTTCGAGCCAACAGGAACGGTGACTTCGATGCGAAGAAACTGCTCTTTCGTCTCCACGCCCTTTTGTCTCATCGTGCAGACGGGCGCGCCATCCTCCTGCTTGTAGACCTCATACCGGTACGTTGTCTCCTCCGCCCTGGCGAGACAGGAGAAGAAGATCACGCACCCCGCCGCGATGATTCTATTGCAATGCATTGAAGACCTCTTCCGCGCGAATGACCATGGTGTGCTTGTCAGCTGAGCCGACGACAAATCCAATCAGCCGGCCTGCGTCATCCAGGACGCAGGCGCCGCTGTCTCCCTCCGCCGTCACCCGGCCAGCGAGGCGGATGAGTGAGCGCATCCTCCCGTCAACGCCGAAGTCGGCCGGAGCCTCGAGCGCATCAATCCACGACCTGCGCTCACCATCGACGGTGATGACACGGACGCCGATGTCGTGCTCGGAGGACTTCAGCGTGCGGACCCGGACAGGCGACCGCGTGGCGCGAGCGATATCGTTGGCCTGCAGCGGCCCAGCCCGCGCACCGTCGATCTCCTCGTCGTCGCGACAGCGCCTCACCACGCCCGCGGGGATGCTCCGTCCTCCCGGGAGCAACACCGTCACCTGTCTCCCCGTGGCCTTCGCCACGTGGCCGGAGAAGTAGATGTCTCCGGTGTCGAAGGCCGCGCTGAGCGTACCGAGCTTGTCTCCCACTCTCACTTGCGTGAGGTTGCCCGGGCGCACCGGTGTCCCCCATTGCTTCGTCCCTGTGGGCAGCTCCTGCACGTCCAGCATCACGGTGTGACGCACGCCTTCGACGCGTGCCTGGAAGGGGCCTTCGATGAGCGAGCGGACCTCGCGTGGTGGCTTCTTCTTTCGCACCCAGACGATGAGCGAGTCCGCCTGGCGTGGCAGTCCGCCCGTGTATTTCACGCCCCAGGACACGCCCACGACGTCCCGTCTGCGCAGGAACTTGCGACGCGCGGCCGTGAGGACCTTCTCACGGGCGCTCTCCGAGAGCTTGAGCTGCCGCCTGACCCAGGGAATACGTCTGTCCTGGTCCTTCGAGCGCGCCAGCTTCTCCTCGAGCCAACCCTTCATCCCAGGATTGGCGCGGAGGCTCGCGCGCAGGACCTCCTCGATGGAGAGCTGACCCGACTGTATCGCGCCCAGTGCTTCGAGGACCACGCCGCTTGAGGACGCGCTCATGGGCGGGCTCTTCTCTCCAATGCTTCAGCCAGACGCTGCTCTTCACGGTGACGTGCGGACATTCATCCTCCCGATGAAAACCGGCTCGATGGCGCCAGCCCCCCCCTCGCACCTGGCACCATCGAGCCCACCCCCGTCGTTTGCGTGGGGCGCGCTTCCCCGGTGAGCAAAGCCCATGCCCGGTTCAGTCCAGTCGTGGACACACGTGCTCTCGCCCGGGGTGGTGTCCAATCGATTTGAATGCGGAGTGCGGGACTGTCCACTGGAGTTGACAGTCCAGGGAGCCGTCATTCAGAGGAGGCGGGCTGGCGCGCGGATTGCTCCTGTCGCGCGGCGAATGGGCTCAGCTCATTGCAGTGAATGGCTTGTTCCTGGCGGGGGGCGCAGCCACCGCCAGGGCTCGACACTCTCAATCCACTACCCCAGGAGCAGAGATGCCAGACGTTCCCCTGGCCGTATCCACCGAGGAGTATGGCGCCGCCGATATCGAACCCAAGGCGACCCCGCAGGAGTTAAGGCGCTGGTGGCTCCGGGACACCATCGGACCGCGCTTCCATCCCTATATCGTCAAGCGGGTCCGCGAGGAGACGACCTGTGACGGCTTGCGATATTTCTATTTCCAGCTCGCGCGCAGGGAGGACCTGAGGGACCTCGTCGACCCCACCCAGCCGAAGCTCTTCATGGTGGAGTTGACCCAGCAGTTCCGGATCTGCTGGCCGGATCTCCCCTCGACCGCTCCGCGTGCGACGGACAAGCATCCGTATGGCTTTCTCATGCTGTCGGAGGCCTGGGAGACCAGTGCGAACCTGGACCTGGGAGCCACTCTCGATGTCAGGACCCTGAGGGAGGGAGGGAAGAAGTGGCCCATCGCCGCGAGCAACAAGATGTTGCTGCGCGCCCTGAGTGAGGACGAGGCCCTGGAGGACCTGCCGCTGCTCGAGGTCCTCAATGACATCATGTTGTCTCTGCGCTAGAGGAGCCCACGCCCATGAAGACCCATCTCACGGTCGTTTCCTATACACGGGATTTCCAGACCCTCTTCGAGACCATCGCTGATGTGATTGAGTTACGGGAACATCCGCACGACCAGAAGGTTCCGCGTCGTCCGCCGACGTCTCATGCCCTGGTCGAGCGTTGCCAGTACTGGCAGAACCTCCCCAACATCGCGTTGAATGTGGGCCGTCCCATCGACCTGCTGGACCTGGTGGGACATGGCTCGTCGGAGGAGTTCGAGCTCGGCGACGACACGTTCCTGGTGAGCGCAGTCGAGCCTCCTGGGGTCATCGCCATCCTGAAGCGGCTCAAGCCGCATCTCGCGCCCGACGCCCAGATCCGGCTGTTGGGCTGTGGGACCGGCGTGGGGGAGAGTGGACTGAAGATGCTGAAGAACGTCTCCAGGGCCCTGGAGCGAGAGGTGTTCGGCACGACCGTCGAGTTGCTCTCCACGGACTTCGTCCCCGGTGGCTTGAGCGAGGAGTTCACCTCGGCGTGGCTCTACTCCTCGCGCAACGACGTGCCGACCGCCGCCGGCAGCCGCGATGACACCTCCAGCCTGGTCCCGGAGCAGCCCGGGCCCTGGGCACAGAGGCTGCCGGGATTCGAGGTGATGGGGCGCGGCGAGCCCCTCTGCGGCGCGGGCTTCAGCCTCCGCATCCAGGGGAAGCCGGTCACCGTGTCCGCGGACCGACGGTGGGTGTTCATCAAGGATGAACGGGAGCAAGCGCCCCTGATGCTGCGCTGGCCCAAGGTCGAGCCCGCGCCCGCCCTGGAGCAACTGCTGTCCACGCTGCGCTGAGCGCACGCGGCGCGCTCAAGGGTGCTCGGCGCAGCGCAGGCCGAGCGCGAAGTCGAAGCGCCTGGAGGGGAGGTGGGTACTCCAGGCGACGTCGTCGTGTCGCTCCTCGAGCGGAGAGTCCCAGCGGCCTCCGGTGGAGATTCGCAGGCCCTCGTTCTCTCCTCGCGTTGAGATGCTCCGCGTCCACTCCCCCACGTTCCCCGCCATGTCGAGCAGGCCGTAGGGGCTGCGGTCCTCGGGGAAGGAGCCCACGGGGGCGGCGGCGGAGTGCCCATCGTCTCCACTGAGATTCGCTTGAGGCTCTCGCCGTTCCACCACCCAGACAGTCCTCCTCCGGGGGGCCGGGTTCACCTCCGTGGCTCCGGGGCCGAGCGTCAGCCCTCCGCGAAAGGCCTTGCGCCACTCGTCCTCGGTGGGCAACTGCTTGCCCATGTATCGGCAGAAGGCCTGCGCATCGGCGGCGTCCACTCCGGTGACGGGCATGGCGGGCTCGAGCATCCGACTGAAGATGGGCAGCTTCGGCGGATGCTCCCGCCGCTCGAAGGTCTGCGGGAGGATTTGTGACTCGAAGAGCCTGAACTGCCCGTTGGTGACCTCGGTCCGGTCGAGCGAGAAGTCCGCCACCTCGACGAGGTGCTCGGGCTCTGGCGAATCCTCCGACTCCGGCTTCCAGTACGGGCCCGCTGGGATGGGAATCGAATCCACCCTCGATGCGGCGCAGGTGGGGATGGGGAAGCGCAGCTCCCGCGGCGGCCCCCGCTGTCGGTCGTCGAAGTCCGGCAGTTGCCGCAGGCGCACGATGGATGGCGCGCAGCCCGGACGCTCCACGATGAGCCAGGACATGCGCGAGGGCGCCTCGACACGCTCGCGCAGGCTCCCGTCCGGCATCCGGCGGAGTCGGCTCCGCAGCAGCTCCTGCGCGGAATAGGGCCTGGCTTCTTCCGGGCTGGAGGTTTCATCCGCGGGCCGCAGGGTCCAGTCCAGGTCCATGTCGGCTGCGCGAGTCCACTGCTGCTTCACGGAGTCGAAGTCGTGGGGCTCCAGCACCAGCTCGAACTCCCCCATGTTCGCGGCGGCCAGGCGGATGTCGTCCTGGCGGCGGATGGCCTCGAGCTGCTTCTCCCGGAACGCCCAGGCGGCCAGGAGGGAGACCAGGGCTATCAGGGCGAGGGCCGCGACATAGCCTCCCAACATCCACCTGCGTCGGCGTGTCAGGCTGCGCGCGCGTTGGCGACCTGCCTCCAGGAACTCGCGCGAGCGCGTCGGGAGTCGGACGTCCCACTCCGTGACACGCCAGAGCGCCTGGCTCAGCGCCTCGTCCGTCCAGGTCTCGCCAACCTGCCGCCCGCGCTGCTCCCAGAGCTGGGATGCCTGCTCCAGCTGCTGAACGAGGACGCGCTCCTCGCGGGTCTCCTCGAGCCAGCGCGTCAGGTCCGGCCAGGCGAGCACGAGCGACTCGTGGGCCAGCTCGATGAAGGGCTCATCCGTCTGGGGCTCCCGGGTGACGGTCACCAGCCGATTGGTGAGGAGCCGCTCGAGGACCCGCGCCCCCTCCGCGCCCAGCCCCTCCAGCAGCTCCGTCTGAGGGCGGGGGCGGCGGGTGCCCGCGGCGGTCACCAGGCGTAGGAGCAGCGCCCGCGCCTTGTGGAACTCCTCGGTCGGGAGCTGACGCAGCAAGCGCTGTGCATGCGAGGCCAGCGCGCCGCCCACGCCGCCCAGCGCCTCGTGGACGGAGGCGAGCAGCAGCCGTCGCTTCGTATCCCGCTGCTCCCAGAGCGCCATGCAGGCGAACTGCAGCAGCGGAAGTCCCGCGGCGAGCTCCTGTACTTCGGCCACCAGCCGCGGAACGAGTGAGGCGTCATCGGTCGAATAGCCGACCCGGCGCAGGGGACCGCTGATGGCCTCGTGGAGCGCCGCCGGGCCCAGTCGCGCGAGCATGAAGGCCGCCCCAAGATGGGGCCGCAGCGGCTCCTGAGAACAGTAGGCGCCCAGATAGTCATCCCTGAGCACGAGGACGACGCGCCACCGGTCATCCGCGGCGGCGATGGCGGCCAGGCACGTGGTGAACTGGAGCCGCTCCTGGGGCGCGGCGAGCGTGAAGACCTCTTCGAACGCATCGAAGGCGAGGAGCACCCGCGTCTGCGTCACCTCACCGCGCCGCCGCAGCAGCCGGACCCCTTCGCCAGGGCGCCGGGCGAGGACCTCCCTGGTGGCCTCGGCGGTAGCCTCGTCCTCGAGCCCCGCGACCAGCATGGCGGCCAGCCTCCCCAAGGGGTTCGGGCCAGGGCGTGTGACGAGCACCGACCAGCGGTCCATCTGCCGCAGGCGGGGAATCACGCCGGCATGGAGGAAGGAGCTCTTTCCGATGCCAGAGGGCCCCACCAGCGGGACGAGCGGCTCGTGGCGCAGGCGTTCGATGAACGCATCCAGCTCCGGCTCCCTGCCGAAGAAGTCCTCGGCGTCCCCCTCCGTGAAGGGGTGCAGGCCCCGGAAGGGCGTGAGGTCTCCCGCGCGGCTGTGCCCCGGGCCGAGGGCGTCCGCGAGCGCCTGGGCGACCTGCTGCGCGGAGGGCCGATGCGCGGGGGCGATGGCCAGGCATGCTCGCAGGAGTTGGCCGACGGGGAGCGCCAGCTCGCGTGGTGAGTGCTCGAGAGGCCAGGGGGAGAAGACGAAGCTCGCGAGCTGCTCATCGGTCAGCGGCCTTCGTCCCTCGAGCAATTCGAAGGCGATGATGCCGAGCGACCACACGTCGATGGCGGGTGAGGGAGGCGCTCCGTGCCAGCGCTCGGGAGCCATGTAGGCGGGAGTTCCCGATGCGGCGCCCTGCTCGGTCCCCGCGTGGCGGGCCAGTCCGAAGTCGACGACGCGGACCCGTCCGTCCCTGGGCAGCAGCACGTTCTCGGGCTTGAGGTCCGCGTGGATGATGCCATGGCGGTGGGCTTCGGCGGTTGCCTCGGCGATGGCGCGGCAGATGCGGAGCGCTTCGTTGGGACCCGGAGGCTCGTGGGTGAGTCGATGCCTCAGGGATTCGCCGTCGATGTACTCGAGCGCGAGGTAGGGGCGGCCGTGGTGCTTGCCCACGCCGTGCACCGTGATGATGTGCGGATGGTTGAAACGCGCCGTGGTCCGGGCTTCCTCCAGGAGCCGCTCCGCGTTCTGCTCGCCCAGCAGTTCGACCTTGAGGAACTTCAGCGCGACCCGGCGTCCGAGGGAGAGGTCCTGGGCGAGGAATACCTGCCCCATGGCGCCTTCACCCAGCGGCTTCAGGATGCGAAAGCCGTCCACCACGCTGTCGACTTCAAGGATGCCCTCGCTCTCGGTCAGGAGGGCGAGCTCGGGGCCGCGCGCCATGTCGCGAGTGTCCGCCACCCTGGAGGACGGGTTCAACCGGAAGGCCCGCCCGACCCATCAGGAGAGGCGCCGGGCGGGTCCCGCCACGAAAGGGCCGCGGCAGGTGGGTCGAGCCGCTCACAGAGGGCTGCCTGGGTTGGCGTTGAAACCACCATGGGTTCCGAATGCCCGACGAAGAGGCGGAGCGATATTCCCTGCCTGTCTGTCTGGAGCCGCGAAGGAGGTTCGGGGTGGGGCATCCCAGACCTCTGCCGCTTCTCTCTTCCAAAGAGAGGCGTGCGGGGCCGTCTGGGGGCGGATTGCAGTGCTCACTTTCTTACCTCTCTCTTTCCTCCGGGCTAGGGTGCGCCATCGCCCGCAGTCGTTTGGATAGAACACAGGCCATGACCGCCGCCCCCTTTCGTCTGGGAATGCTCATCCCGGAGTTCCCCACGCAGACCCATGCCTTCTTCTGGCGGGAGATCACCGCCCTGCGCGCCATGGGCGTGGAGGTGCATGTCTTCTCGACGCGGCGTCCGGAGGAGGACTGCCCCCACGAGTGGGCTGCGCGCGCGGCCGCTGAGACCACGTATCTCTTTCCGCCCAGGCTCTCTTCGGCGCTGGTCTCTCCAAGGGACTTCCCGGGCATGGCCCAGGCGCTCACGTACGTCTCCAAGCTCTCGGTGGGTGTGAAGCAGAAGGCCCGGGCATTGGGGATGCTGGCCTGCGCGGTGGATTTCCTGCACCACGCGCGGGAGCGGAAGCTGGACCACGTGCATGGGCATTCGGCCGCGGATGCCGCGCATGTGCTCGCGCTGTGCCGGATCCTGGGAGGGCCGCGCTACAGCTTCCATCTCCATGGGGATTTGCCTGTGTATGGGACGGACCATGCCGCGAAGGCCTGGGATGCCACGTTCGTGGCCGCCGCCGCGCGCCCCATGCAGCGCGAGCTCATCGAGTCCGTGGGGCTTCCTCCCGAGCGGACGTATACCCTGTGGATGGGCGTGGACACGGACCGCTTCCGCCCTCCGGCGAAGCGTGCGGAGTCCCCTCGGGGACTGCACCTGGCTTCGATTGGGCGACTCAATCTCTGCAAGGGGCACGTGCATACGTTCGCGGGGTTGCGCAAGGCGTTGGACCGGGGCCTGCGTGCGCACCTGACGTTGGGAGGACGAGGGCCTCACGAGGAGGAGATCCGTCAGTCCATCGCCCGTTTCGGATTGCAGGCGCATGTGGACATGGTGGGGCCGCTCGGAGAGGCCGCCGTCATCGAGCTGCTGCACGGCGCGGATGCCTTCGTGCTGTCCAGCACGGGGCTTGGAGAGGCTTCGCCCGTCGCGGTGATGGAGGCGATGTCGTGTGGTGTCCCCGCGGTCTGTTCCATCATTGGTGGTACGCCGGACATGATTTCCGATGGGACGGATGGGCTGCTGGTGGGGCAGGGGGACGAGGAGGGGTTGGCGAAGGCCTTCCTCCGGCTCGGGCAGGACGCGGCGCTGCGTGAGCGGATGTCCCGCGCGGCCCGTGAGCGTGCCGTGCGCTCCTTCGATTATCGCGAGACGAGTCGGAGCCTGCTGGATGCCATCCAGCAATCGCGTGCGCCGCAGCGCCGGGCCGCGTGACGGGCGGTCGGTCCGCGTCTGAATCCTCCGGGCTTGTGGTCTACTCGCGCCGCACCGCATCCATGTGCGGCGCTTGAACGACACACCTGGGGATGACAGATGACATCGACGCGTCCGACGAAGCTGACGGTGATTGGCAGTGGCCTCATGGGAACCGCGCTGGCGCGAGCGTTCGCCACGGCTGGGCACGAGGTCGCGGTCTGGAACAGGACCCACGCGAAGGCGCAAGCGGTGGGCAGTGGAACGGCGGCGTTCGAGAAGCTGAGTGAGGCGGTCGCGGGCCGCGAGCTTGTCGTCGTCTCGCTGTCGAACTACGCGGCCTGCGCGGAGGTGCTCTCCTCGCCGGGCGTCTCAGCGGCGCTCGCGGGGAAGACGCTCGTGCAGCTCACCAGTGGGTCGCCGGCGGATGCGCGCAGTGGCCTGGAGTGGGCGAGCGCTCACGGTGTGGACTACCTGGATGCGGCGATCCTCGCGTATCCCGCGTTCGTGGCCACGGAGTACGCCACCGTCTTCTACGCCGGGTCGCGAGCTGTCTTCGAGCGACACGTGGGGACGCTCCAGGCGATCGCGAAGAACTCCGTGTATGTCGATGAGAAGATTGGGTCGGCGGCGACGCTCGACTGCGCGATTCTCGAGGCGTACTACGGCGGCACGCTGGCGGTGCTCCACGCCGCGGCCATGTGTAAGGCGGAGGGGTTGGATCCGAAGTCGTTCTTCGCCCAGAAGAACTCGTTCCTTGGATTGATTTCTGTCACCGCCGACGCCGCGCAGGGAATGGTCGAGCGCAATGACTTCACGGGTGACCAGTGCAGTCTGAATACTCATGTCGCAGCTCTCGAACACATCGTCCGGCTGAGCAGCGATGCGCGCATCAGCACCCGCTTCCCGCGGGAGTTGCTGGAGAATTATCGGCGGGCCCTCGGTGCGGGACTGGGTGAGCAGGAGTTGCCCGCGGTGTTCCGGACGCTGGAGAAGGACTGAACCTCCGGTTCAGGCCTCGAGTGCGCCTGCGATTGCCGCGATGAACGTAGCTGGCGATGTGCTCTTCGGGCGATCGCTGACCTGGCCGTCTCCCAACTCGACGACACGCCAGACTCCGTCCGCGCGCAGCACGAGGTCGACCGTGACGAACGGCAGGTCAAGTGCTGCCACGGTAGATGCAATGGATTGGAGATTGGCACCCGTCGGCAGGTCACCAGGTGTATCGGGATGCGCGGTGACGAGGATGCACTGTCCATGGACCCACCACGTCCTCGCCTCCGTGGTGGTGAACTGCTCGAAGGCCCGGACGACCAGTCCGCCCGCGAAGTCCTCTCCGCGCAGCTCCAGGAATCTACGGGCAATGGCTCGGGCCGCTGGAAGGTTCGCGGCGTCGGGTGTTGACGCGCACCCTGGTTGAGGGAGCGAGGCCCGAGTTCGAGCCGGCTGTGTGATGGGTTCGCGCCGCTCGCCCATCGTCGGAAAGAAACTGGAGCGCCACGCCCGATGAGGTAGCAGGCGGGCAGGAGGACGGGGAGAAAGGTGCGCAGAGGGTGCGGGAACACCCTCATGCGCGGGCCCCGGAGACCCCTGCGAAAAGAGAACCGGGACACCCGAGGAGTCGTCCGATTCGAGGGCGACGTCAAGAACTGGCCGCCCTCGGTGGAGGAGGGACGGCCGAAGCGCTGCGTGGCGTGTGGGCGAGGAGCCTACGAAGGTGGCGGGCTGGGCCTGCATGGCCATGGGCTCGTCGAGCGCCAGCAGCGCGGCCCGCCGAGTCCGGACGAGGCTCCGCGCTGCGAGGTGGTGCGCTGCCGCCGATATCGGTGCAAGAGGTGTGGCGCGGTGATGCGCGTGGTGCCGCCGTCCGCCTGCCCACGCAAACACTTCAGCGGGGAGGCGATTGCCTTCGCGCTGGCGCTGTGGGCCCTGTGCGGCCTGGGGGCGGACGAGGTGCGGCGGCGCACGAGTGACTGGACGCGCCGCGGGGCCGCCGCTCGCGGCTGGCGGTCGCTCACGAGGTGGGCGCGGCAGCTTGGGGCGCGGGAGCTGTTCGGCGCACTGTGCCTCGGCGCGGTGGCAGGCGGTGCCCGGGCGCTCGCGGCCCGCGCGGCGCAGGCGCTCTGCGCGCACGCACCGCTGGCGTGGCGAGGGGCGCCGCTCGCGCATCAAGCCTTCGCCGGAGCCCGCCATGTGAGCTGATGGTCATCACCGCGAAATGGCTGGGGAATCCGCGCCCACCGCATTGGGCACGCTCCCAGCGACTCAGGCGGATGCGAGGGGAGCGCTTCCCGCCAGGCCCGCGATGGACGCGGCAGCGGGGAGGAGACCTCCATGGACGAGCTCGTCCCGAAGGATTACGGCGAAGAGATTGCAGTCTTCCGCAGCCAGGTGATTGGCCCGGTGGTGCACCGCCAGTTGACGCGCGGAGAGCTGCGGGGCGCGCTGAGGGAGTTGGCGGGGCAGAAGTTCCGTCCGCCCGGAGCCGAGCGGACGCGGCACTTCAGCGTGCCGACGCTGGAGCGCTGGTACTACCGCTTCCGCAAGCACGGCCTCGCCGCGCTGCGGCCCCAGCCTCGCAAGGACGCGGGCCGCGCGAAGGCGCTCGATGAGCGGCAGAAGCAGCTCCTCTGCGACGTGCGGCGCGAGCACCCGAGCGCGTCCGCGGAGCTGATTGTCGCGACGCTGGTGCGCCAGGGCAGCGTGCGCGAGGGTGCGGTGAGCGCGGCCACTGTGCGGCGGCTGCTCGCCGAGCGCGGGCTCGACCGCGTCTCGCTGCGCGGCACCAACGAAGGACTTGAGCGCCGACGCTGGGAGGCTGCGTACCCCGGCGCACTGTGGCACGGCGACGTCTGCCATGGCCCGGTGCTCACCGGTGGCACGAAGTGGGCGCCGCTGCGCATCCACGCGTTGCTCGACGACAGGAGCCGCTACGTCGTCGCCCTCGAGGCGCGCTCCTCCGAGCGCGAGGACGACATGCTGGGCCTGCTGGTGCGGGCCGCGCGCCAGCACGGCGTGCCGGAGACGCTCTACCTCGACAACGGCTCCACCTACTCCGGCAAGACGCTCGCCACCGCGTGCCCTCGCCTGGGCATCGCGCTCGTGCATGCCAGGCCCTATGACCCGCAGGCGCGCGGGAAGATGGAGCGCTTCTGGCGCACGCTTCGCGAGGGCTGTCTGGACCACCTGGACCGCTCGCTGTCCCTGGCCGAGGTGCAGCGTCGCCTCGACACCTTCCTCGCCCGCCACTACCACTCCCAGCCGCACGCTTCTCTCATGGGCGACACGCCCGGCCTTGTCTGGGGCACCCACCAGACGCGCCTCGTCTCCGAGTCGCAACTGGCCGAGGCGCTCACCGTGCGGGCGCGCCGCCGCGTCTCGCGCGACGGCGTCGTCAGCCTTGACGGCCGTCTCTTCGTAACTCCTCGCCGGGCCCCGTCTGGCGCGTCGAGGAGAATCGTGAAAGGGGCGGCGCGGGACTCAGCGGCGAGGGGCGCGAGCTTCCGCCCAGAGGGAGACGTCACCGTTCGCCGTCTGGCGGAGT
>NZ_SRLW01000007.1:0-80000 GCF_006518215.1 Myxococcus sp. AB025B | reverse complement strand
CTGGCGCACCTCCTCCAGCGAGAAGAAGGTGCGGTGGCGCAGTGCCGCCAGAATCCACCGCTCGGCCAGCAGCACGCCTTGCTCCACCTTCGCCTTGTCCCGGGGCTTGCGCACTCGGGCCGGAATCACCGCCGCTCCGTAGTGCCGCGCCAGCTCCGCGTACGTGGGGTTGAGGTCCGGCTCGTACCGGTTTGGCCTCGTCACCGCGCTCTTCAGGTTGTCCGGCACCCAGACCTGCGTCACCCCGCCCATGTACTCCAGCGCGTTGACATGGCAGGCCACCCACGTGGGCAACTCCTCGCTCAGCACCGGCTCCGCGTACGTGAAGTTGCTGGCGCCCAGCACGGCGAGGAAGAGCTTCGCCTTCTTGCGCTCGCCCGTCTTCGCGTCCAAGACGTCCACGCCGTCCCCGCTGAAGTCCAGGAAGAGCTTCTCGCCCGCCACGTGCGTCTGGCGCATCGTCACGCTCAGCGTCGCCGCCCACCGCGCGTACTTCTCGCAGAACTGGCTGAACTGGTAGCCGTCCGGTTGCTCCGCCTTGTACTCCTCCCACAGCAGCTGCTTCGTCACGTGCCTCTTGCGCAGCTCCAGGTGCATGCGCGCCCAGTCGGGCTCCGGTCGGCCCGGGCGGGGTGGACCCTCGTCGGCGAACAGCAGCCGCTCCAGCGCCGCGTCTTCGTCCAGCGCCGCCGGCAGCGGCCACGTCAGCTTCGCGGCCCGTACTCGGCCCAGGTAGCCGCTCACCGTGCTCGGCGACACCGAGAGGCTGCGCGCTATCGCCCGCGGGCCCAGCCCCCTCTCCAGGTGCAGCCTCAAAATCTCCCTCAGCTTCCGCATGGACAGCCTCTCTGCCGCCACCGCCTCCTCCTTTCGGAGGCGGCGTGGTCGGCGCTCTGTCCAGCGTCGTCAACGTTCCGGTCCGGCTTTCAGCCCGCGAGGTCCTCGGCCCTGCTCCAGCCCCACTGCTTCAACCTGCTACAGGTGTTCGGCTTGCTCCGGAATCGGTGTTCGGCTTGCTCCGGAATCGGTGTTCGGCTTGCCCCGGAGAGGGTGTTCGGCTTGCTCCGGAGAAGGTGATCGGGATCGTCCGGAGCACGCAGTGGGCATAGCGCCGTACAAGATGCCCGTTGAGAAGGCTGTAGCTGTCGAGCTTCCCGAACCACACGCCTAGCGGCGAGTTGTCCGAGCCCAGCTTGAGACTCCGGACCAACTGCCCCCAGTCGGAGAGCGTGTCCCAGTCCTCGCGCCGGACAACCCCGCCCTCCTTCGGCCCCCACACGCGTAGGCGCAGCGGAGTCCCAAGGTTGACGCCAAACTCCGGCCTCCGCTCGAAGACGAGGGTCGGCTCCACCTGGAAGTAACCTTCGTCCCTGCCCATGCCCTCGCGCGGCAACAACGCCCACGTCGCGGCCTCCACGCGAAGCAAGTTCGTCCAGCGCGCAGTCCGTGAGACCTCGCCTTGTTTCGGGCCGGGTGGGCTCTCGGCATCTTCCGTTGTGCTCTCGGGCGACGTCTCCTCCTCTATCTCGTCCACCTCTTCTGGCAATTGTGGTGGGTCCGCAATCTCTTCCGCCCCGGTCACTCCAGGCAGAACCAGCAGCAGCGCGACAATCCAACTTCGCATTCCTTGCATACACGTCTCCTGTGCGTGCCCCGGCATGAGGCACGAAAGACACACGTCTCCCGGTCGACCTGAGCGACTTGCGACAGGTCGGCGGTGAATCAGTTTTTGTGAAAGGAATTGGGTGCCGACGTCAGGTGGTCGGCAGGACTGCGGTCAGCTCAGCTACGCGCTTTCACCTTCGGTGACCGCGAGCCGTTCGCCCCTCGCAAGCCGGGCTGTCGTTGTGGCATCGCTATCGTCAGGAAGCGGGGTATCCATGCCCTCGGACTTGTTGCCCCCGACGGACTTCGCCACCAGGGCCGTCAGCTCGGCTACGGCATCAGCCTTCCTGAAAATGCCACCCATCCACGCGTCGATGTCCCCCACCAGCTCCCGCGCCGACTGGTAGCGCGCAGCAGGCGCCGGGGTGAGCAGCCTGCCGAGGAGCACGCGCAAGCTCTGCGGCAACCCTCTCGTCAGTGCGTCTACGTCAGCCTCAGTGAACGTGGCGGCCTGCCAGATGGCGGTCTCCACCGTCGGCTGCAAGCCCGCGAGCGTCGCACGTCGAATCGACCGTTTGATTCGGCGACGGCTCCGCTCCGAGAGCGCCGCGACCTTTTCAGGGGCAACTGGCGCATCGGGATAGAGCAGACACCGGCCGGTCGACAACTCCAACATCACGAGCCCCAGACTGAAGAGGTCTGAGCGTGCATCCACCTTCCCACCGAGCAGCGCTTCAGGGGACGCATAGAAGACGTCCCCTTGCGGACGGCGAACCGATGTTGTGAGGCGCCCCGGGAGCGTCGAAGTCGCGGCCCCGAAATCAGCGAGCTGAACCGAGCCGTCCCAGTCAAAGAAGATGCGGTCTGGGTCGACAGCTCGATGCACGATGTTGAGGGGCTTCCCATGCTCGTCCGTCGCGGAGTGTGCATGGTCCAACGCGTGCGCCAGTTGCGCGCCGATGAAGAGCGTCATCTCAGGCGTGAACCAGATGCCCAGCTCAGACACCATGGAGAGCAGGTCCGCGAGGGCATTCCCCGCCGGATGCTCCAGAACGGCGTACCAGTAGCCATGGACCTTATGCAGCCCCAACACCTTCAAGATGCTGGGATGGTCCAGGTGCTCGGCAATGCGAACTTCTTCCAGCAGCTTCGCTCGGGCGCGACGGACACGCCCTCCTGACGGGCCAGACTGGTCAGGAATCGCCTTGAGGAGAACCTTGCCGCGTGGATGCCCTTCGAGGGTCCGCCGCCGTGCCAGGAAGAGGCTCTGCCCGTGGTGGGCCGGCCCCAAGTGCTCCAGGAACTCGTAGGAGTACCCATCCGCCGAGAAGAGGATGGCCCCCCTGGGAAGCCCGAACTCGATTGCCTTTGATGCCATGCACGACCCCCTGCCGCGTGGTGACCTCGCGGAAGCAAAGTGCGCGCAAGGTAGCGCTGGCCACATTTGGGGGGAACGCCTCCAGAGGTCTAGTGCGCAAAAATGCGGAAAACGCAAAAACTGAGCACCCTACCTGATAGGTCCTCTCGGGGCACTCAAGGCCAGCGGTCCACAACGAACCCGCCCCCTCCGTTGCTCGCCTGAACTCGGCCGTCCTCGTATCCGTATGCGGTCATCTCGACGACGAAGCACACGGGTCTCTCGTCCTGCCCAGGCAGCCTCACGCGGTCGTAGCGGACAACCAGCGCAGGTCCTTCCGACCGGCCCATCTTGTCGGAGAGGTAATACGCCTTTCCATAGAAGCGTGTCCCGGGTGGAGCCACCTGCCGTTGCCTAGGTTCAATTCCCTTCGGAACCACCCCTTCAACCTCCGCCCCCGCAGTGAACCAGACGCGTTCACTGCGCTTGTAGCGGCTATCCAGCGTAACCAAGAACGCCTCGTTGACCTCCCAACGCAGGTCCTCCCGCATCGCCTCTTCGGCCCCGGCAGGACAGGTGAAGGACTCGGGCCGGATTTGCGCACCCGGGCAACCCGCGGCGAGGGCCGCAACGAGCGTCATCGTCGCGCACTCGACGCCAGCGGTGGTCCTCGCCCGCCCGCGCGTCTGGCGACCTTGGGGCGGAACCTCGGTTGTCGGAGCGTTCTTCACGATGGGACCTTCCTTCTGAACCTGGGCAACAGAATCCGGGCCCTTCTGCGCCACGGCTGCGGGACTGAAAAGGGACATAGCAGGGGGAACCGAGTGCGGAGGGGTCGAAATCGGGGCCACAGGAACGGGCCAAAGCCCCTCGGATTGAGGTTGGAGGGGGGTGGATGGCACGTCGGGGGAGCGCCAGAGAGCCCCAATCGCGACCAGGACCCCCACGGACGCAAGTGCGGCAAGCCCCCGCGCCCGCACGCCGCTGAGTCGGTTCCTCGTCCCAGGCCCATCCGTTGCCGGTACGACGGTCCCTTCGACGGTCGCCTCGACTGGGAGCTGTTCCGATGGGGGATGGACCGGGCGCTGGAACTCTTCGCTCGGGTTGGCGAGCAGATCCCCCAGCTCTCGGCGTAGAGCCTCTGTGTCGACCGGTCGCCGTCCAGGTTCGCGCGACAGCATGCTTCCAACGAGGTCGCTCAGAAGCTCCGGCACACGGCGATTCTGGACGCGCACGACCGGCGGTTTGAGGCTTGGACTGTTGAGCGAGACTCGTACAGCGGCGGCCGTTGGTCGCGGGTCGGTCAGGAGGTCAAAGAGCATCGCCCCCAACGCAAAGACTTCATCGGCGACCTGATACGCGTACCGTGCTCGATGCGGATCCTTGTGTGCCATGAGCCAGCGGAACTGTTCTGGTGCTCGAAATCGGTCTGTCCCAGGTGGCAGGCCGCTATCCGTCAGCTCTTCGGCGGCGGCGAACGTCGCGCAACTGAAGTCGATGATGACGGGCTCTCCGTCGCTCTTGCGAATCAGTACGTTGGAGAGCTTCAGGTCGCGATGCAGAATGCCACGGCTGTGCATGTACGACAGCGCGCTTGCGAGCTTATCAAAGACTGTCAAGAGTTCACGAAAGGTCGGATGCTTTCGTTCCGCCCACTCGGCCATCGTCCAGCCTTCAACGTAGTCCAGGGCGAGATACACGTTCCCTCGCTCAGAGTAGCCATACCCCTGATGCCGGACGATGTTCGGATGGTCCAGCAACAGCAGGGCCATCAGCTCCCGCATTGTTCGGGCATGAGTTTGCTTGTCATCTCCGCTCGAATCCCTGTGCCGTGCGAGCTTGAGGGCACATCGGCGCGGCTGCTTCTCGACGAGATAGACGATGGCAAACCCGCCATTGCCGAGCTCCTTCACCACGGTCCAGCCGTCA
Organism: Myxococcus sp. AB025B; assembly: GCF_006518215.1. Taxonomy (NCBI): domain Bacteria; kingdom Pseudomonadati; phylum Myxococcota; class Myxococcia; order Myxococcales; family Myxococcaceae; genus Myxococcus; species Myxococcus sp. AB025B. The sequence continues at coordinate 75,109 of NZ_SRLW01000007.1, read as the reverse complement.
ATAGACATCCCCGATGGTGTTGAGGACTGAGGAACGGTCACTGCCCCCCTCCCGCGCCTGCCTTGGGAAAGCGCACGTTGTGAAGTACGAGCGTGCGGTCATCCCCCAAGACTTCCACTGTGAACACGGGATTGGCACTCAACTGCGCCACCTCCGCGACAACGAGCACACGCTTAGCGCTGTCGGGCAAGATCGCATCATCACCATGAATCACAACACGAGCGCGCAAGGGGAGCCCAGCACGGCCAGTAAATACCGCTTCGCGAGGGAGCCAAGAACGCTGTCCAGCAGAGTTTTCGACACGCATGTCGACGAGCACCCACCCCTTGCTTCGATACGCCAACGCGGCAGTGACTGCAAAGCCTCGTGCTGGAGCTTCGTGGCTCTTGATGGGTGTCACTGTGACGCCCTCCTTGTCCACGAGCCCCATCAACAGGAGGTCTTCTGGCTTGGTCTCGCGCGGAGGGGCATCGGGACACACTTCGGCTTGCTCTGAGCGGGTAACATCAATGCGTAAGTCGACTTCGGCAGGGTCTGTCAGCAGGACGAAGGCAGCTCGTGAAGGCGAACGACCATCCGCGAAGTACACACCAATCTCGTAGCGCTCTCCGTCCGGCAGGTCGGCCACCGGCTGGACGATGACTGACCGCTCCCCGGCATCCAGCACCCGAATCCGCGTCTCGTCAAAGGTGAGAGTCTTCCGGTTGATGGGGGACGGAAAGAGGAACACAGTTGGTGTGCCATGGGCGACCCGGACTACAGGAATCGGCTCCAATGGGCTGCCTGTGACGGCCACCGACCGCTCCCGCTTCACACGCTCAACCTGTGCTGCCCTTGCAGGCGCCGCAGCTCCCCACACGAGCACGAGCGCGAGGGCCAATCTTACCGGCTGGTTCAATGGCGCATGACCTCCACGGTCCAACGCTAGCACCGGAAGACTCGCGCAAGAGGACTAAGTGGAGCCGAGCCCTTTGCACCCGCCAGGCGACCTGTGCCTTGCACCCCTGGGGAGGCTGCGGTGAGTGCCGCAGTGTCACGGCGTAGCGAGGTCCCAGACCAACCGCGCCGATTCCACAGTCACCCCTTCTCAATTCGCGAGCCTCGCAACGGCGAACCCGGCACCGAGCCCGAGAACCAACGCCACGACGGCGACCGTGAAGGACACATCACCAGCCTGTTGGCGCAGTGCTTCGTTCTCGGCCCGGAGCCGCTCAATCTCGGCAGCGGTACGGACACAGCGGATCTCGGACAACCAGCAGCCGCCCTCGACTTCGACGGCTGCCGCACCTCCATCCGGAAAGAGCTGGGCGCGCTCGACGCTAATGATCTCCGAGCCCGAAGCAGGAATGCGACGAGCAAGGCCAGTACGAGCGCGCCGAGCTTGACCGGTCGCCCCGCTTATCTAGCTGATTAAGCACGACAATCGCCGCGGCCTTGCCCACGACCTGGCCGCCGGCAATCTCGCCCGCCTGCTCGGCGCTCTCAATCGCGGGAGTACGGTGCCCTAACCGCGAGCGAGACGCCGAGCACCCTGCCGCCCCTGTCCGTGTTGAAGAAGGGAATGAACGTGGGCGTGACTCGGGCTACTCCCACAATCCTCCTGCCTCAGTTCCAGGTCGAGTGGAGATACTACGGCGCGAACTGGCGGCTTCCCAACCTCGCGGGCGGCAGGTGGTTCCGGGTGGGTCTGCCGGTGCTCCACGTCGTCACGTACAACCAGCTCTCCAGTCAGGAAGCGACGAACCTGCTGGAGCGCATCCGCCCTGACCTCGTCATTCTCAACGAGGCGCACAACATCAAGGCTCCGAAGTCCACGCGAACGGGCCGTTTCCTCCGCTACTTCGAGGAGCACCCACGGACGCGCCTCGTGGCGCTCTCCGGCAACTTCGCGTCCAAGAGCATCAAGGAATACGCGCACCTGTCACGGCTGGCGCTGGGAGAGGGCTCGCCCCTGCCGCTCGCGCACCACGTCGTGGAGGAGTGGGGAACCGCGCTGGACCCGGGCAAGGTGGTAGCCCCTCCGGGCGCACTGGAGCGGCTGTGCGAGCCGGGAGAACACGTGCGCGAAGGCTTCCAGCGCCACCGCAACGCGACGCGCGGCGTGGTGGCCACGGAGGAGAGCGCCCTGGACAAGCCGCTCATCATCAGGGAGCGGAAGCTGGGGCCCGTGCCCGCGCAGCTTCTCGCCCTCATCGAGTTGGCGCACGCAGGCGAGCGTCCGGACGGGGAGCAGTTCCAGGAGCAGTTCCAGGCCGTGGCCTGCACGCGACAGTTGTCGGCGGGATTCTACCACCGCTGGCGCTACCCGCGAGGCGAGCCGCCAGAGTTGATTGAAAAGTGGTTCGCACGGCGGAAGGCATGGAACAAGGAGGTGTGGGAGGAACTCAAGGGTGTGCGCCGCGAGCACCTGGACTCACCAGGGCTGCTCACCAAGGCAGCCATCCGCGCGCACATGTCACCGCCTTACGAGGGGGACAAGCCAGTCTGGCACGCGTCGACATGGCAGGCATGGGCAGAGATTCATGCCGCCGTCCAGCCCGAGCCCCAGGCGGTTTGGGTGTCGGACTTCCTAGTGAGGGACGCGGTGGAGTGGGCGCGCTCGCAAGCGGGAATCGTCTGGGTCGAGTACCCGGAGCTGGGGGAGCGCATCGCCAAGGCAGCGGGTGTGCCGTTCTACGGTGGGGGCAAGACCGCGTCCGAGGCCATCCTACGAGAGACGGGAAAGCGCTCTGTGGTGGCTAGCATCAAGGCGCACGCCACGGGGAAGAATCTCCAGCAGTTCTTCCGAAACCTCGTGGTGACGCCACCTTCGGATGGTGCAACGTGGGAGCAGCTCCTCGCGCGGACTCACCGCCCAGGTCAGCAAACACCCAGGGACAACGTATTGGTGTACCTACACACCCAGCCTCATGTTGCGGCTCTTACGACTGCAATTGACCGCGCAGTTCGTCATGGAGACAGAAGGGCAAGAGCAAAAGCTCCTTATTGAGACCACAAACACCACATCACTCGGTTGACGCAAGTCCGCGCCAACCAATCTAGGAATCTCAGGCTAGACGACATTACCCCACCCACCTATAGTACCTGCATAACTCGAAGGACGCTGCACTCGCGCATGTCCCATAAGCGAGTGTTGGCAGAGGGACCAGGACACCAATGGGGGAAACATCTACCATTTCAAGGATGGCAGAGAAGATTTCCAAGGAAATCTTTAGCACTCTTGGATGGACCATCGTCGGCCCACTCAACATGGACTGGGAATGCTCGACGCTCCAGCATCAATCGCCCGGAGGCCGAGGCACCCATCCATCAGACGTTGTTTTTAGATACGAAGACCCATACAGCAACCAGACAATCTTCGTCAACACCGACCTCAAGAGCTACGGAAAAACATCCATAAAACGCTCCGAACTCATAAAAACCATCAACAGCCTAGCCCAAGACACAGACTGCACAAGAAGAAGCCGCACATGGCAAGAAAGATTTGTCCCAGCCGGCATACAATACACGACCGTCGGCATGCTATTCATATACAATCACGACAATCAATACGAAAACGACTTTCGCGATACGTTGATTTCAATCGACTCAAAATCAATCGACATAGCCCCCGACCTACAGCTCTTTGTTTTTGGCCCGGAAGACGTCCTATACCTCCTAAATCTCGTTTACGACATGGAGCACCTCAAGTATCAAAAAATAATCCCCACCAACAGCGAATGCCGATTCTTCTACCCTCAACTCATCCGGAAACGAGCACACACGCAATATTCAAAGACCCTCACAATAGATGCCCTAACATCCCCCTGGCAGATATACACATTTGACGACACCGAACAACAAAGACCAATCAAGGGGAGGGTCGTCTACGCACGAAGCAAAGGAGCTTCCGCCGACGAGTTTAAGTATATATTTGACTACCTCTTTCGATTCCAGCTCATCGACTCGGACACTCGAATAATCTTCAGATTCCCCTATGCATCCCGCGAGGCGCCAAGCATATTCAACAGCGCTATCGAAAGTTACGTGCTAGGCCTTCCTGCGGCACTACATATTCACTCACTCCTCAAGAAAATCTCGTTCGACCCACCTAACCGCATGGTCAACAACTTCAACGCCGAAGCCATAGGAATGGAAATGAACGATGACTAGCCTCACAAAAAGCTCGCTCTACTACGCAGACGATAAAGACATCTACGACTTCCTTCTCAACCACCGCAGAGAAGTCCCATTCAATGCCCTACTTGAGATTGCTCGCTCCCGGGGCATTCTCCTCTCCCAGTCGGACTCACACGAAGAAATTGCCAGCTACATATCAAGCCTAACGTTTGACTGGCCCCACCTATCGCAACTCTACGAAAGAGTCCAAACCGCAGATCGCATCGAAAAAACCTCAAGCATCATCCTGACGTCCACGGTAAGCCACAGTCAACTCACGGCCATCATTGATCAGACATCAAAAAAGAGACAACTAGGCGGAAACGAAGCATACCGAATAACGCAGGGGGGCAACACGACAACTATCGAGGTCACATACTCCGAACTTCCAGACCCATCAAAGAATCGCCTGGAACAGCGGCGCGAGCGCAAACTATCGATCTCGATCACTCCCCAAGACGATGGAATTCACGTACGCCACGACGCAAACAAGAGAGCCGACGAGATAATCACGTCCATCACATCCGCCATAGAAAACAAGACAGGGCAACCTGTCGAGAAAGCTCTAATCGAGCTGTCTGGCATAAAATCCCCCGACAGCCGCACAGGCTTCTTTCTGACCCTCATGCGAAGCATTACCGATTGCCGACTCGTCGACGTCACACACGTAAGCGTCGACAGAATCAGCGAGGAGTCAGACGACGAAGAATCTACTCAGCAATCGGACGACTCCCACACCCCTCAGCCCACACGCCCCCGCACACGCCGTGATCGCAAAATGACAGGGCTCGTAAGATCATGGCTCAAAGGCAATGCACTACTACAAACGCGACACTATCAAGACCTCATCAAGGAAGATTTCTTCATTAGCCACGCCATCTGGGTTGTCGAGCGAGAAAAAGGGCCTGCGCGCCAGATCATCTTCGAGGCAGAATTCGGCAATCCAAATGCAGCAACTGGATTCCGGTATCACCTAAAGGGAACTTTCGAGAAGAAGCGCGACGGCCAATGGCGGACGACCTCTTCTCCAGTAAGTGACAGCGACCGTTCCGAATTTTCGGGACTCATAGAGATGGCTGCACGCAAAGCACTTCAGGCAGCTACTTCCGACACGACTGTGGCAATCGAAGCATTCGTGCCACCCGCTGCGGCGGGAGGGTAAATGGGATCGCGAGCACGCTGGTTCGTTTCAAACATTGGCCCGAACACACTCAGAACGCTCGGAGACAGCATGCTTGGCGACCAGTTTCGACAAGGTGGAAGCTCCGGTTTTCGCATGCGCCACGTTCGGCCTGACTTACTTGAGGGTAGTTTTATTGAGCTAATCGAATCGACCGAAATGCTTGAGGACCCATTCGGAAAAACCCAGGAACTAAAATGGTCCGAGTACCGACAAACAGCATTTCGCATTACAACCACAACTCCATCAATCGAAATTTTCGAGCCATTCCGTACTCACCGAAGCCTGCTTGACCGTATTTGGGATTATTCCCAGGGCTCAATTTATATCGAGCCTGCGCGCATTCGCGTAATCGACTGGCTAGGCAAAATTGAGTCAGAAATTGGTCGAGTAACAGTCACTACGGTCAAAGCATCGGACTTAACAATATCCAATACCGTCTCCGCAAAAATCGAACTCACCGGTTCATCCGACGTTCGTCGCCACTTGACCGCACTCTCAGGGGCAAGACCTATCAAGATAGACCGTGCGGAGTTTCGATTCAAAATAGCGCCCGACGAATACTGCTGCGAAATTTCAAGCGAAGGTAAGGCGACTGTTCACTCTGGACTCCCCTCTCGGGCGTTCGCAATACTTCGTTCATGCCTTACATTGTCACTCCCCCTCCAAGCTCGAACTCGAACAACAGTCTAGCAATACATGCGGGCTCCTAGAAACTGCTCTACCGAGACACCTCCGAAAAGCATCCCCATCAGGGAGTATGAGGACGTCCTCTCGACGTCCCGCCAACTGACCGGGAACACGGGACATGAGCAACGCAGCACTCGCACGAATCGCCACCTCTCAGGCCACCCTCGCCGCGCAGTACCTCAAGGCTGGCCGCTACCGCCTGGAGGTGCAGTTAATCCGCACCAAGGACGGCTTCAAGGGCCTGTCCGCCATCGCTGAAATCAAGGTCGTGACGTCCGAAAGGACCCAGCCCACCACCGAGCCCACGCGGCCCGGCCTCGTCGCCAGCTACGTGGAGAACCTCTCCGACTCGAAGAAGAACGGAGGCGGGCGCTTCAAGGCGTTCCTCATGGCCCTGGCGGGTGCCGAGGAGCACGATGTCACGCCCGACTTCATCGCCAGGTTCACCGAGGCGAAGCAGGCTGGCGCCTTCCTCCTGGTGGACTGCGACGTCTTCCCCAAGACGCTCCCCGAGAAGGACGGCAAGCCCGGCAAGGTCATCGAGGGCTGCCGCTGGAGCAACGTGAGCCTTACGGACACGGAGCTGGCCGCCATCGAGGCCAAGCGCGCCGCCGCGAAGCTCCCGCCTCTCGCTGACGCCCTGGGCTGACGTTCCCTCACCTCTGGACTTCTTGGCGCTCTCGCAGGGCGCCCGGCTGGCCCACGTCACGGGCCTTTCGGTGTTGTGCCTGTCCTCTTCAGCTTCGACACCGAGACGTACCCGATTCAACCCGGACTCCTGGCGCCGCCGCTCGTCTGTGCATCCATCGCCCAGGAAGCGCCAGGTAGCGAGCGACTCCTCTCCGCCGCCCAGGCGCGCACGTGGTTCCGTGAGACACTCCGCGCGACGGACGTCTGCCTGACGGGCGCCAACCTCGCCTACGACCTGGGCGTCATGTGTGCGGATGACCCGCGACTCGTGGACACCGTCTTCGCCGCTGCCGATGCGGGCCGCTTCCATGACGTGGCCATCCGTGAAGCCCTTCTGGACATTGCCCGGGGACTCCATGGCGTGGACCCGGAGACGGGGCGCCCGCTGGGAGACGACGAGGGCGCTCGCTACCCGCTGGCCCTCCTGGCGCGGCGCCACCTCGGCCTCGACATCAGCGCGGACAAGCACGCCCCCGACGCGTGGCGCCTGCGCTACGGCGAACTGGATGGGGTGCCACTGGAGCAGTGGCCCGAGGGCGCCGTGAAGTACCCGCTGCGCGACGCCCGCCTCACGCTGGACGTCCACCTGTCCCAAGAGCGCGCTGCGTCCGGCATCCCCAACGGCGGCAACCTCCACGCGGAAGGGGACCAGGTCCGCGCCGCCATCGCGCTCCACTTCGCCTCCATCTGGGGGATTCGCACCGGCGCCGGACGCGTCGAGGAGCTGCGCCTCCGCGTCGAGCAGGAGTGGAAGGCTAACCGCGCTCACATCCAGGCCAGCGGCATCTTCCGCGCCAATGGCACCAAGGACTCCAAGCGCCTCGCCCGACTCATCACCGCCGCCTTCAACGGCGCGCCTCCCGACACCTCGCCCAGCGAGCGATTCCCCGACGGCCCGGTCGCAGCCGACCGTGACACGCTGCTCGGCTGGGGTGACGGGCTTCTCGAAGACCCGCGGAAGAGCGGGCGCGTCGACGAGTACAAGTCGATTTACCTGGACGTCGTCGAAGCCAGCACCGCTCTCCCGGTCAACCAGCGCTTCAACGTGCTCGTCTGTCGTTTCAGCAAAAAACCGGGGGGTACGCCGCACATAACGAGCCCCTTCGTTTTCCCTGAGAATTTTTCGAGCGTGGAGGACCGCCAAGCAAGGTCCAGAGCGGCCACCCCTCGGAAATCCGAACCAGGGGGCATGCCTGAGCCATCCCCAGAATCCGCACCATCTATCAGGGGCTGGGCACCATCAGCCGTGACCGGAAACGGCGTGGAGATGGTCGCGTGAACCATTCGCAGAAACCGCACGCATTTACGTGGGGTCAGCACACCGCCAATCGCGGCCAACGAAGGCCCAGCGGAGCCAGTCGCGGAAAGCGTCCCCATAAGGAAGTTAGAGGAGACCAACACATGCTTGAACAGGTTGAGCAGTACCGCCCCCACGTCATCGCCGCTCTCACCGACGCCGGTCCCAAGGGGCGGACCGTGAAGGAGCTGTGCAGCGCGCTCGGAGCGGGAGAGCAGGCCGTCCGCCGTTGCCTCGCGGCGCTCGTGCTGACTGGCGAGGTGCGCGAGGCCGCGAGGTACACGCCCGGCGCTCGTGGCGCGGTGCCCCGGGCCTACAGCCTCCCCACGAGGGCCGAATGAACGCGTGCTGCCCCCGACCGCACCGAGGCCATGACGCTGTGACGGACGAACAGTGGGCCCTCCTCTCCCTCCTCTCGGTTCTGCTTGAGAAGCAGGGGACTCCGTCACTTCGTCATCAGCCGAGTGAAGGCCCTGATGAAGTCGAGAAGGAGACGGCCAGCTCCCGAGCGTCCCGAGCTGCGCGAGGTGTCGACGCGTCCGAGCGACAGCCAGCCATGGCCCTGGGATTGGCCCGCCCCGCCTGCCCCGCTTCTAGAGCAGACCGGGGCGCAAAGCGGGGCGCCCCATGAAGCGAAAAAGCCCTGACATCTCAACAGGGTGGCGAGCAGCTTGGCCTCCCTGCCCCGCCTGCCCCGCCTATTTAAGAGAAGAGAGAGAGAAAGAGAGGAACATACCCCCCACAGGGCAATTGCAGACATTCAACCCCTCTCATTCCCTCTCTACATCTCAGCGTGTGTTCCGGTGAAAAAGCGGGGCAGCGGGGCGGGTTGCCAGTTTCCTGAGTGATTCTCGCAGGTTAAGCCTGCCCCGCTTTCTGCCCCGCTACCGAATCCGCCCCGGTCCACCCCATCGAAGCCCACCCGGCAGCCCTTCGGCTCGCCGCGATTCCCCCCTTTTGCCTTGGACGTCCCGTGACAACCGCCGACTCGAACCCGACTCACATCCTGGAGGCCGCGCTGGAGTATGCCGAGCGTGGCTGGCACGTCTTCCCCTGCTTCGAGCCCACGCGTTCTCCCTCGGGGGTGCTCATCTGCACCTGCCCTGGTGGAGCGTCCTGCACTCAAGCCGGGAAGCATCCACGCACGCGCAATGGAGTGAAGGACGCCACGACGGACGCGGCCCAGATTCGCGCGTGGTGGCAGCTCTGGCCCCAAGCAAACGTCGCCATCGCCACGGGGGCCCTCTCCGGCATCGACGTGGTGGACATCGACGCGAAGGCCGGTGGTGTGGAGGCGATGGCGAAGGAGGAGGCGGCGCGCGGCGAGCTGCCCCGGACCATCGTGGCCCAGACCAGCGGCGGGGGTTTCCACGTCTACTTCCGCAACTCAGGACTGGTGTCGAAGGCGGCCAGCATCGCCCCTGGAATCGACACGCGCGGGAATGGTGGCTATGTCATCGCGCCCCCGAGCCTCCATCGCACTGGGGAGCGGTATGCCTGGGTGGCGGGCTCGACTCCGTCCCAGACACCTCTCGCGGATGCCCCCGCATGGATTCGTGACGCAGCCCAGGCCAAGCGCACCCGCCCCACGCCCGTTGAAGGGACGACGACGGAGAGCACCTGGCAGGCGCCCACGCGCGACGGGCTCACCGAGGAGCAACTCTGGAAGCGGTGGCAGCACACGGGAGACCCCAAGCGTGCGGCGGCGGTGGAGCGCATGAAGGAGGGGCAGCCCCTGTTCCCATCCGGGGAGCATCACTACAACCTCTGGGCCCTTCTCTCTTACCTGCGATTCAAGGCCCCGGAGGCATCGGACGAAACCGTGTTGCGCCTGCTCGCCCCGGCCGTAGCGGCGATGGCCTGCACGGACCACGATGCCGCGCACGTTGCGGAGCGCCTCCATAGCGTCAATGCGCAGTACGGCGAGGCCCAGGCCCAGTGGGAGAAGGACGCCGCCCTGGTCAGGAGCTTGGTCCATTCACGCCCGTCAACCGAGGCCACGCCCGCGCTTGACGCTGACGGTTGGATGGCAGCTCCGGGCTACGCCATCCATGACGGGCAGTCGCTCGGCATCTTCAAGTACACCGACAGGGACAAGCTCTCCACTGTCGCCGCTGCGCCCATCAACATCACGGAGACCGGAGAGGATGAACACGAGACCTGCTACGTGACGGTGCGGTGGATGTACGGGGGCCGCGTGCGCACCGAGACGGTGCCGCGCGCCAAGGTGTCAGGGAGCGAAATCCTGGAGCTGTCGGGCCGGGGCGCCCCGCTCACCAGCAGCAACAGCAAGAAGGTCCAGGACTTCCTCCAGGCCCAGGAGCAGCACAATCACGCGAGCCTGCCTCGGGTGCGCATCTTCACCCAAAGCGGCTGGTCCCAGGACATGCGGAGCTTCGTCGTGGGGCGGCAGGTCATTGGGGAGCCCGGCCGCGTCATCATGCCCGGTGAAGCCGCCTTCCTCGATGCGCTCATGTCGCGCGGCTCGGCGGACGAACACCTGCGCCTGACGCTCGCCGTTCGCGACCGAAGCCCCGTCGCGGAGATGGCCTGGGCGGCGGGCTTCGCGGCGCCTCTGTTGCGGCTGCTGGAGCTGCGCAGCATGTGCCTGTCCATCTGGGGAGCCTCGGGGACGGGAAAATCCGCGGTGCAGGCCACCACCACGTCATTCTGGGGGCGTCCGTCGGGCCTCAAGGTCAGCGGGGATGTCTCGTCCGCCGCGTTGCAGGGCGAGCTGTCCCGCCATCGCGACCTGCCCACCTGGATTGACGACACCCAAGTCACCCGCGAGGGGATGACGAACCTGATGGCCTACATCGTGGGCACGGAGACGAGCGGAGCGCGCGCCACACAAACCGGGGAGCTGCGCGCGCGGAAGACGTGGCGCTCGCTGGCCTTCATCTCCGGGGAGAAGCCGCTCTTGCAGATTGGCGGCGCGGCGGGCGCGAAGAACCGAACGCTGGAGGTGTGCGCGCAACCGCTGGGGGACGCGGCCCTGGCCACGCAGACCCATCAGGGCTTGGAGAAGCATCACGGTCACGCGGGACCGACCTTCATCCGCGCGCTCATGGAGCACTACACGGCCCGAGAGCGGCTCGATTACCTGCGCGCCCTGCACCGTCAGCTCTCCACCCAGTTGGCGACGGAGACGACGGAACAGGCCCGCTACGCTGCGCTCCTGGTGCTGGCCGACAGGCTCGCACGCGTCCACGTCTGCGGCGAGGACGAAGCGCGCGCGCAAGTGGCCGCGCTCGACGCGGGGCAAGCCTTCTGCGCGGCGGTGTTGAAGGAGTCCCGCGAGACGAAGACGACCGCCGATGCGGCTTACGACTTCATCATGAACTTCGTCGCATCCAACTGGGCGGGCTTCGATGGCTTGAGCCCCATCCATCGTCCCGGACTGGTGGTGGACGAGAAGGACGCCAGTGGAAGGCGCTTCGTGGCCATCTTCCAGACGACGATGAACGACATCGCGCGCGAAGGACGCTTCGACATCCGGCAGGTGATGACGGAGCTTGCCGCCAAGGAACTCGCGGCCAAGGAAGACGGTCATCTCACGCGCAAGGTGTCCGTCGACGGCAAGCGTGTGCGGGCCTACTGGCTGGTCCTCGATGAAGAGAAGGTGGAGGCGGGGAACTCGCGCGTCGGGGCTCCCCATCCTCACTCCCATACGTCACCGGGTGCGAATCACGCGCGGATGGGGGGCATGCACCGATGAGTCACGGCACGTGTCCCAAGCCCCCAGTGCGCGCGGCGGTGGCCCGCCCCGGGACTCCCGACTTCCTCACCGTGGAAGAAGCCGCCGCGCTCCTTCGCGTGAACCGGAAGACGCTCTACGAGGCCATCCGGCTCGGACAGGTGCCCGGTATCGTGCGGCTCGGCAGAGTCCTCCGCATCCGTCGAAGCATCTTGGTAGAGTGGCAGCCGGGTAACAGCGGTCCTGCGCTCGGAGAGAAGTCATGAGCGTCAGACTGCGGAAGTGGAAGACGAAGGAGAACAAGGTGCAGGAGGCGTGGTGGGTTGACGTGAAGTACCAGCACCCCGACGGGCGAGTGGAGCGCATCCGCAAGGCGTCTCCGCTCAATACCCGGCGCGGCGCCGAAGAGTACGAGCGGCAGGTCCGCCACGCGCTACTGACCGGGACCTTCGGAAAGGAGAAGGAGCACGAGAAGGAGGAGGAAGCGCCGCTCACGTTGGCGAAGTTCGTCCAGCGCTTCCTGACCTACAGCGAGAACAACAACAAACACTCCACCGTCGTAGGCAAGCAGCAGATTCTCCGGGACCACGTTCTCCCGTGCTTCGGAGAGATGAAGCTCGAAGCCATCGGCCCGGCTGAGATCGAAGACTTCAAGGCTGCGATGAAGAAGAAGCCCCGAAGGCTCAGCGGCCACTCGGACACGCCCTCCAAGCGTGCCCTCCGGAGGCGCAAGGTCCGCACGCCGAAGACGTTGAGCCTGAAGACCATCAACAACGCCCTGGCTGTCCTGAGCAAGCTGCTCAACCTCGCGAAGGAGCAGAACGTCCTGGCCCACACCCCAGACGTGAAGCTCTTCAAGGTGAAGAAGCCCGACTACGACTTCCTCACTTTCGACGAGGTGGACCAGCTCATCGAGGCCGCCGAGCCCCAGGACATAGCCCTGTTGACGACGGCGCCCAAGACGGGGCTACGGCAAGGGGAACTCATCGGGCTTCAGTGGCCGGACATCGACCTCGTGCGCGCCAAGCTCTACGTCAAGCGGACCATCTGGCGAGGCGTCGAGGGTACGCCCAAGAGCGGCAGCACCCGGACCGTGGACCTCCCGGAGTCCGTCGTGGAGGCCCTCAAGGCCCACCGGCACCTCCGAGGCCCCTTCGTCTTCTGCCAGGAGGACGGCGAGCACCTGACCCCAGGAATGATGGACCACCTGCTCATCACCACGCTGAAGCGGGCGGGCATCACGCGGGAGAAGGGGACCATCGGGTGGCACGACCTGCGCCACACCTACGGCAGCCACCTCGCCATGGAGGGCGTCCCCCTGAAGGTCATCCAGGAGCTGATGGGCCACGCCACCCTGGAGATGACGATGCGGTACGCGCACCTGAGTCCGAACGTGAAGCACGAAGCGGTGAAGGCCCTCGACCGCCGCCAGAGGGGCACACTGGGGGCACATGCCCAGGAGGCCGTCGGCTAGAAATGAAAAAGCCCCCAAGTCACAAGGACTTGGAGGCTCTTTCGGGTTGCCCAGGGCGGGATTCGAACCCGCACACCTTTCGGCGCCACCCCCTCAAGATGGTGTGTCTACCAGTTCCACCACCTGGGCGTTGCTGCGCGGACCATCTACAGGACCGCTTCGGATCACGCAACGAGTTTCTAACCGCTGCGTGCTCCGATTTGTTTCAACCCGCCCCTCAGGGAGCCGGGGTCGGCGCGGGGGCCTGCTGGCCCTCGGCCGGAGCCGCCTCACCGCGCGGCTGCTCCACCGTCCCAGGGGCCGCCTGCTGACCCGCCGGAGACGACGTCTCACCCGCCGCAGGAGCCGGCGCCGCGGGAGCCGCCGGAGCGGGCGCCGCGATGGAACCACCCGCCGCCACCGAGGACTTCAGGCCGACGAAGGACAGGCCCAGCGACGTGAAGAAGAACATCGCCGCGCACACGCCGGTGAGCTTGCTCAGGAAGGTCACCGCGCCACGACCACCAAAGGCACTCGTGGCCGCGCCGCCGCCGAGGGCCGAGCCCATGCCAGCGTCCTTACCCGGCTGCAGCAGGATGACGAAGATCATGAACACGCACACGAGGACGTGCACGATCGTGACGAAGGTCAGCATGTGGAGTTTTCCGAACGTTCCGTGAAAAGAGGGCGCACCTTATTGCAGAAAACAGTGCGCCGATAGCACCAAATCGCGCGCCCTACCCTACCGGGCCGCCTGGATGATGGCCGCGAAATCGCCGACCTTCAGGCTCGCCCCCCCCACCAGCGCCCCGTCCACGTCCGGCTGCCCCAGCAATTCCGCGGCGTTATCCGGCTTCACACTGCCGCCGTACTGGATGCGCACCTGGGCGGCCGTCTGTTCGCCGTACAGCCGGCCCACCAGCGCCCGGATGGCCGCGTGGACCTCTTGCGCCTGCGCCGACGTCGCGTTGCGCCCCGTCCCAATCGCCCACACCGGCTCGTACGCCAGCACGAAGCCCGCCACGTCCTTCGCCTCGAAGCCCTCCAGCCCTCCCCGGACCTGACGCTCCACCACCTCCAACGTCCGGTTCGCCTCGCGCTCCGCCAGCGTCTCGCCCACGCAGAGGATGGGCGTCATCTTCGCGGCCAGCACCGCCTTGGCCTTCTTGTTCACCGTCTCGTCCGTCTCGCCAAACAGCTGCCGGCGCTCCGAGTGCCCCACGATGACGTAGGCACACCCGAGCTCCGCCAGCATCGGCGCGGACACCTCGCCCGTGAACGCACCCGACGACTCCCAGTGGCAGTTCTGCGCCGCCAGTTGCAACGGCGCGCCTTCCAGCGCGACGTGCACCGCCTGCAGCGCCAGGTACGTCGGCGCCACCACCACCTCCACCACATCCCCCACGGAGGTCACCGCCCCCCGCAGCTCACGGACCAGCGCCAGGGCCTCCGGCACCGTCTTGTTCATCTTCCAGTTGCCGGCGACGATCTTCCGACGTCGAGACGAGACGGCCATGTGTCACTCCCCCAGCGCTGTGGATGTGGTGGTGCTGCTGCTTGGGCGCGACGGAGACTACCGCGTCTCCAGCGCCTTGATGCCCGGAAGCTCACGGCCTTCCAGGAACTCCAACGAGGCCCCGCCGCCCGTGGACACGTGGCTGAGCTGATCCGCCAGCCCCATCTGCTCCACGGCCGCCGCGCTGTCCCCGCCGCCAATCACGGTGATGGCCTGCTTGTTGTTCGCCATGGCCGTGCCCACCGAGCGCGTGCCCTCGGCGAACTTCGCCACCTCGAACAGCCCCATGGGCCCGTTCCACACCACCGTGCGCGCGTCGCGGATGTGCTGCGTGAACAGCGAGCGCGTCTTCGGCCCGATGTCCAGGCCCATCATGTCCTTGGGCACCGCGTTGTCCGGCGTCTCCTGCGCGGAGCTCTTCTCCGTCGGCTCGGTGCCGACGATGTGGTCCACCGGGAGGACGATGGGCGTCTTCAGCCGGTGCGCAGCCTCGAGCAGGCGCGTGGCCAAGGACAGCTTGTCCTCCTCGACGCGGGACTTGCCCACCTCCACGCCCTGCGCCTTCAGGAACGTGTACGCCATCGCCCCGCCCACCAGGAGCGCGTCCACCTTGGGCAGCAGGTTCTCGATGACCTTGATCTTGTCGCTCACCTTCGAGCCACCCAGGATGGCCACGAAGGGCTTCTCCGGCGTCTTCAGCACGCGGCCCAGGTACTCGATCTCCTTCTTCATCAGGAGGCCCGCCGCCTTCTCCTTCACGAAGGGCACCATGCCCGCCGTGGAGGCGTGGGCGCGGTGCGCGGTGCCGAAGGCGTCGTTGACGTAGACGTCCGCCAGCGCGGCCAGCTCGCGCGCGAAGGCCTCGTCGTTGGCCTCCTCCTCCTTGTGGAAGCGCAGGTTCTCCAGCACCACCACCTGCCCCTCCTTCAGCTCCTTCACCTGCTTCTTCACGCCGTCGCCCACGCAGTCATCCGTGAGGATGACCTCGTGCTTGCCGCCGAGCAGGTCGGCCAGCCGCACGGCGACCGGCTCGAGCGACAGCTTCGGGTCCGGCCCCTTCGGACGTCCCAGGTGGGAGGCCAGGATGACCTTGCCGCCCAATTCCAGCGCGCGGCGGATGGTGGGCAGCGCCTCACGGATGCGGGTGTCGTCCGTCACCTTCCGGCCGTCGAGCGGGACGTTGAAGTCCACGCGGATGAAGGTGCGCTTGCCCGTGAGTTGCAGCTCGTCGATGTAGCGGATCATCTTGGCTCTCCCTGGACCGGAAACGGACTACACGCCCTTCGACACGAGGAACTTCGCCGTGTCGACCATGCGGTTGGAGAAGCCCCACTCGTTGTCGTACCAGGCCATGACCTTCAGCATGTTGTCGCCCATCACGAAGCAGTTGGTGGAGTCGAAGATGGCCGAGTGCGGGTTGCCGTTGTAGTCCACCGACACCGTCTGCGCGTCGCTGAACTCCAGGATGCCCTTGAGAGGACCGGCGGCGGCGGCGCGGTAGGCCTCCACCACGGCCTCCTGGGTGATCTTCTTCTCGGTGTTCACCGTCAGGTCCACCAGGGACACGTTCGGCGTGGGGACGCGGACGGCCAGGCCGTGCATCTTGCCCTTGAGCTGCGGAATCACCTCGCCGATGGCCTTCGCGGCGCCGGTGCTGGTGGGAATCATGGAGAGCGCGGCGGCGCGGGCGCGGCGCATGTCCTCGTGCGTGAGGTCCAGGATGCGCTGGTCGTTGGTGTAGCTGTGCACCGTCGTCATCAGGCCCTTCTCGATGCCGAAGTTGTCCACCAGCACCTTGGCGATGGGCGCCAGGCAGTTGGTGGTGCACGAAGCGTTGGAGATGATGTGGTGCTTGGACGCGTCGTACTCGCCGTGGTTGATGCCGTAGGCGATGGTCAGGTCCGGGCCCTTGGCCGGCGCGGAGATGAGGACCTTCTTGGCGCCCGCCTTCAGGTGCTTCTCGGCGCCCTCGCGGCCGGTGAAGCGGCCGGTGCACTCGAGCACCACGTCCACGTTCAGGCTCTTCCAGGGCAGCGCCGTCGGGTCCTTCTCCGCGGTGACGATGATCTCCTTGCCGTCCACCACGATGCCCTTGTCCGTCGCCTTCACCTCACCCGGCCAGGTGCGGTGCACGGAGTCGTACTTGAACAGGTGCGCCAGGGCGGCGGGCTTGTCCAGGTCGTTGATGGCGACGATCTCCAGGTCTTCCTTGCGGCTGAGCGCGGCGCGGAGGATGCAGCGACCGATGCGTCCAAACCCGTTGATGGCGATGCGAGTGGCCATGTGCGTGTCTCCTTAGAAGAGGTGGGCGCGAATGGCGCGCCCACGAACGGTTTTCACGTCAGAAAACGAGGGCCGCCGACCGTAGGCACGCGGCCCCGCTGAGTCAACGCTTCAGGTCGCTCGTGCGACGGCGCGCGCGTCGAAGCTGAACAATCACCCCGACCAACAGCCACAGCCCCGCGCCCGTTCCCCCGCCGGCCCCGCAGCCGCAGCCCGAGTCGCCCAGCGGATGGTAGAACTGCGGCAGCGCGTCCAGGACGATGGGCTCCGGGGGCTCGGGAGGCTCGGGCTCCTCGGGAGGATGCGGATCCACCCCGCGCGGCGCCACGCACCCGCTCAACAGGCCGGGCCCCGTCCCGCCGGAATCCCCGACGGGCGGCGAGCCCGGCGCGGGGAAGCCCGCGCGCACCAGGAACGCGGACAACAGCCGGGCCCGCGCCGCCCGGTCCACCACCGCCTCGAAGGGGACCCCCAACAGCAGCACCTGCCCCGCGGGCATGGAGAACACCCCCGCCCCCAGCTCCGTCCCCGCGTACCGCACCACCGCCGAGCCGCCCGAGGCCGGGATGAGCAAATCGGTGGACCCCACCGGATAGGCGCCCCGGGTGCCGTCGTCCAGGGCCACGCCCGTCCAATCCGCCAGGAAGTCTCCCGGCACCCCCTCCACGCTCCGAGCCGGCGCGCCGGTCCCCACCGAGGCCCGGAGGATGTCCGTGAGGAAGGCCTTGTCGTCCGCGTCCCCCACCGACAGCGCGGACGCCACCTGGCTGCCCGACAGCAGCAGATGTCCACCGCCCATCACATACGCGCGCAGCGTGTCCTGTTCGGCGCGCGTCAGTCCGGCGCCGGCAGCGCCACCCCGCCCGGTGAACCAGTCCACCACCCGGTAGCCCGCTCCGACGGACACCAGCCCCGCCGCCACCGCCCCGCTCGTCGCGCTGTCGAAGGCCACGCCCGACTGGCTCATCGCGTCCCCGTGGCGGCGCACGTAGGTGCCGTCGTTCATCGTCTCCAGGAGCACCCGCAGCGGGGCCTCCAGGTCATACGCGTCCAGCGCCTCGCCACACGCCAGCGCGGAGTCCAGCCGCTCGAAGGCATTGACCACCAGCGCCGGGGGCGCGTCCCCCGAGCGCACGCCGACGATGGCGGACGGGAAGCCCTCGCCGCCCGCGCTCACCGCCGCGACGCGGAAGTAGCGCGAGACGCCCGCCGCCAGCGGCACGCTCAGGCTCGTCCCGGACACCTCGGTGCCGTCGTCCCAGGCCTGGCCATCCTCGCTCTGGTAGACGCGGTACGCGGTGGGCGCATCGCGCCCCTCCTCGTCCGGGTTGGCCTGGGGCGCGGCCCAGCGCACCTCCACCGTGCCGGCCGAGACGTTGCGCGCCACCACCGCGTCGGGGGCCTCGGGCGGCAGCGACACCGCCACGCCGTCCCGCGCGGCGTAGTACTTGATGAGGCCCTGGAGGATGGCGCGCGCGGCGACGCGGCGGAACGCCGGCTCCTTCAGCCGGTTCGAGTCCGCCACCGCGTCGTGGTAGGCGACCTCCAGCAGCACCGACGGCATCTCCGGGTTGTGCGTGGGGTTGACCTCGCCCAGGTTCGCCGAGCGCAGGCTGCGCACGCGCCACGTCGGGTCGACCTCGCGCTTGAGGTCCGTGCCCAGTTCGTCCAACAGCGCCCGCCCCAGCACGTCGCTGCCGGGCACGCCCTCGAACTGGAGCGTGCCGTCCACCGGGTTGCGTCCATAGACATAGGCTTCGGTGCCCACCACGTTGCCGGTGGTGGAGGCGTTGGTGTGCCAGGCCACATACACCGCGTCCTCCCCCTCCTCGTGCAGCCAAGCGGCGAAGCGCGCGCGGGCCGTCACGTCCGCGTTGCGCTCGTTGGCGATGGCGTTGGCCCCGGTGGGCGCGTACACCGTCAGGGGCGCGCCGCTGAACTGCACGTGGTAGCGCGCGGCCTCCTCGTAGCGGGGACGCGGCAGCGCGGCCATCTGCGCGTCGCCGATGACGCCCGAGCCTCCGCCGAAGCGCACCGCGTCCACCGACACCGTGGCGCCCTCCTCCGCGTCGTTCATCAGCACCACCGCCGCGCGCTCCGGCCCCGCGTTCGCCTTGAAGAAGAAGCGGCCCAGCAGCACCCACGTCCCGCCGTGGCGGCGCTGGTTGACGCGGAAGTGGCTCTCGCCGCCCGCGTGGCGCACGACGTAGTGCGCGTTCTCGGTGCGCGTGGGCGCCGCGCCATACGAGACGTACACATGGTAGTTGCCGTCCGCGGGCACCACCGGCGCCCAGGTCGCCGTCGCCGTGGGCGCCTGCGTGGTGAGCAGCTCCCGCGTGGTGCCTTGTGTGAACGGCTCGACACCGTTGCCCATGGGGAAGCCAGGCGTCGCCCAGCCCTTCTGCTCCGTCGCGCGGAACAGCCCCGTGTCACCCTCCTCCGAGTAGCCCGCGCCACCGTCGTCCACGATGACCATGCGCGAGTTCAGGTCCGCCTCGCGCACCGGCACCACCGTGGCGCCCGCGCCCATCAACATGGGCAACAGGTACTGGTTCACCACCTCGGCGGAGATGAGGTCCTCCACCACCGCCCACGTGTTGGGCCGCTGCGTGGCCCAGCGCGACAGCGTGGGCGCCCGGTAGAAGCCGTGGCCGGGGCTCAGGTAGATGACCTTCCCGGACAGCGCGCCCGCCCGCGTCCGCGTCTGGGGCACCCCCGCGAGCGTGGCCTTCGTCGTGCCCTCCCGCTGCTCGCGCCGAACCACGGGCGCGTCGGAGGCGCTCAGCTTCCTCGCCTCGTGCGCGCGGCGGGACGGCGCTGGCAGGTACACCGCGTCCGGGGGCTCCAGGCCACAGGCGCCCACTTCGCCCTCGTGGGTGTGCACGGGGGCCCGGGCGGAGGCGAGGGTGGAGGTCAACAGGAGGGCCAGCAGCACGCCGCCTGGACGCGCCCGGAAGAAGTCGGTGCTCATGGCCGCCGACCTTACCCATTCACATCTCCACGGCAATCGAACCCGTGAGTGCTAGCCTGCCCGTCCCTTCAGGTTCCGATGACCGTACCTGCCCGGCCACCTCCCACCTTCCCTCCCCGTCGCGGCTCGGGGTTCCTCGCCTCGTTCGGCCATGCCTGGGCGGGCCTCATCCACACGGTCGTGTACCAGCGCAACATGCGCCTGCACCTCATCTCCGCCGTGCTGGTGGGGCTGGTGGGCAGCGGCATCCCCCTGGGGCTCGCCGAGAAGGTCACCCTCATCTTCTGCGTCCTGCTCATCTTCTTCGCGGAAATCCTGAACAGCGCGCTGGAGCACCTGGTGGACCTGGCCGTCCAGCAGTTCGACGAGAAGGCCCGCCTCACCAAGGACGCGGCCGCCGCGGGCGTGCTGGTGCTCGCGCTGGGCACGGTGGTCATCTTCGCCGCCATCCTCGTGCACAACTGGGAGACGGTGCGCACGAGCACCGACGCCATCGTCCGCCAGGTGGCGCTCGGCCTGCCCTTGACGGCGTGCGTGGTGGTGCTGGTGCTGCCCCAGCGAAGGCCTGTCGGCGTGGACGTGGGCGCCTTCGTGGCGGGCGGCGTGCTGCTCGCGTTCCTGGCGCAGTACACGGCCAGCACCGTGTTCACCGCGATGACGGCCGGGCTGCTCTTCGTCGCGGGCTCGGCGGCCTACACCCGCCGACGCGAAGCGGGCTCTCCAGGGGCGCCAGCGGGCGATTCGGCGGTCAACCGGACATAAAAAAACCGGCTGACGCCGGTCCACCACCACCTCAGGGGGCGGGAGCCCCGGAACCCGTCCGGAGCTCGCTCACCCGCCGAGGGTCGCTTGGGGTGAGTCTCGCACGCTCAGGCGCGCTGACGCCACTCGGAGCCCTGCTCCGGGGACGCAGGCACGGCGACGGCCTTGTCGCCTTCCTTCAGGTCCGAGGTCACCAGATCGAGCAGCTCCGTGGCGATACCGATGACCTGGTGCGGCGTGTAGCCGCTGGCGCGAAGCTGGTTGAAGAAGGTGCGCGCCAGGATCCGGGTGCCCTTTTGATCGGTGCTCACAGTCAATGCCTCCAAATTTGGGGGCGGCGCGAACAACGAGGGCCGCCGGCTAATCACTTGAGCCTTGTTCTTCAACCCCCGTGCCAGTCGTTCTCTTCCAAACGGATTCACCAGCAGTTCCCAGGGGTTGAAGAGCCGCGTGGGTCGGCATGGGGGGATTCGGGGTGCGAAGGGGCCTACGCACCCAGGGGAACCCCCGAGGGAACTGGATGGCCGGGTGCATCACGAGGTACGCACCCGTTCCGCGGCGGCGAGCCCCTCGTGGTTTCAAGTGCTTGCAATCTTTCAGCGGGGTGGAGCAGAACGCGCCCCCCACCAGGAGCGAACGGCAATGGCGTATCGGGTGAACAACATCGGGCTGTGGCTGGACGAGCCGGAGGAGCTGCTCGGTCAGCGGGCCGCGGAGAAGCTGGGCGTCACCCGCTCCGACCTGGCCTCCGTGCGGGTGGTGCGCTCCGTGCTGGATGCGCGCAAGAAGGGCAGCCCGCGCTACATCTACACGCTGGAGGTGGAGATGGCGCCGGGGCGCAAGCCCAAGCAGCTGCCTCCGGACGTGGGCGAGGCTCCGCCGCCGCCCGAGCCGCTGACGTCGGTGAAGCCACCCGAGCAGTGGCCCATCATCATCGGCACGGGCCCCGCGGGGCTGTTCGCCGCGCTGGGGCTGCTCGAGCGCGGCGTGAAGAGCATCCTCATCGAGCGGGGACGCGAGGTGGTGGCGCGGCGCAAGGACGTGGCGAAGCTGATGCGCGACGGCACGCTGGACCCGGAGAGCAACATGAACTTCGGGGAGGGCGGCGCCGGCGCGTACACGGACGGCAAGCTGTCCACGCGCATCAACCACCCCATGGTGCGCAAGGTCATCGAGGCCTTCGCCCGCTACGGCGCGCCGGACGCCATCCTGGTCGAGGGCAAGCCGCACATCGGCTCGGACCTGCTGCCGGGCGCGGTGGCGAAGCTGCGCGAGGAGCTCATCGCCGGCGGCTGCGAGGTGCACTTCGGCCAGCGCGTGGACGACCTCGTCTACAAGGACGGCCGCGTCGCGGGCGTGAAGCTCGCGGACGGGCGCACGCTGGAGAGCGACCGCGTCATCCTGGCCCCCGGCAACTCCGCGCGCGAGCTGTACGAGCGCTTCGCCGCCGACGGCCGCGTCAGCGTGGAGGCCAAGCCCTTCGCGCTGGGCTTCCGCGCCGAGCACCCGCAGACGCTCATCAACGGCATCCAGTACGGCAGCGCCGCGAAGAACCCGAAGCTGCCCCCCGCCGACTACAAGCTCGCCGAGAACCTGGACGTGGACGGTGAGGTGCGCGGCGTCTACTCGTTCTGCATGTGCCCGGGTGGAATCGTGGTGCCCACGCCCACCGAGGACGGGCTGCAGTGCACCAATGGCATGAGCAACTCGCGCCGCAACGCGCGCTACGCCAACGCGGGCATCGTCGTCTCCGTCTCCGTGGCGGACTTCGAGCGCGAGGGCTTCCGCGGACCGTTGGCGGGCTTGCAGTTCCAGCGGCACTGGGAGCAGAAGGCGTACGAGCTGGGCGGCGGGAAGTTCTTCGCCCCGGCGCAGACCATTCCGGACTACCTGGCCGGGCGCGTGAAGAAGGATCCGGGCGGCACCAGCTACCGTCCGGGCCTTGCGCATGTGGACCTGAACCGGCTGTTCCCGGAGCGGCTCACCACGTCCCTCAAGCAGGCGCTGAAGACCTTCGACCGGAAGATGCGCGGCTTCATCAGCGACGAGGGCAAGCTCATCGGCATCGAGAGCCGCACGTCGTCCCCCGTGCGAATCACCCGGGGCGAGGACCTGCAGTCGGTGTCCTGCAAGGGCCTGTACCCCGCGGGCGAGGGCTGCGGCTATGCGGGCGGCATCGTCTCGTCGGCCATTGATGGATTGCGCGTCGCGGAGCAGATTGCCACCGAGCTGGCGTGAGCCACGCCCGCGCCCCAACAGAGGGAGCCCTGCCATGCGTTATGTCGTGCGCACTCCGGATGGTGAGCTGACCTACCCCAGCCTCCTGGACGTGGAGCGCGCCTACGTCCAGGGCCTGGTGGACGCCGACGACGAGGTGCGGGAGGAGACCTCCCAGACGTGGCGCAAGGCGGGCAGCCTGCCGGTGCTCGCGCGCGCGAAATCCCCGTCCTCGGGGCTGGCGGCGCGGGGCCAGTGGCTCACGGTGGCGGGCGCGGTGCTGGTGGGCGCGCTGGCCCTGTCGCTGGTGCTGCGCGACTCCTGGCACCTGCGCATCCTGGGAATCGTCCTGGCCCTGGTGGTCAGCTCGCTGCTCACGCGGGTGACGTTCAAGGCCTTCAAGCGGCCTCCGCCCCAGGCCTGAGGCCCGCCTCCTCCCCTGCTCTCCAGCCGGAGGGCCCGACGCCCGCCGACATCGGCAAGCGCACGGCCCATCTTGTCCGCTGGAAGTCAGCCACGCGAGAGGGGAGGACGCACTTGCTCAGCACCTATCTGTCCAAAGATGCCGCCCGCCGTCTGCGCCATGGAGCCCCCTGGTTGCGCCGGGAGGACATCGTCTCCATGGAGGGAACGCCCCAACCCGGCGAGCCCGTGCAGCTGCGGGACGAGGACGGCGCGGTGCTCGGGCTGGGGGACGTGGACCTGGAGGCCTCGCTCGCGGTGCGGCGGCTGGGCATGCCGGACGAGGCCGTGGAGGGGCTGATTCCGCGCCACCTGCGCCGCGCCTTCGAGCGCCGGGGCCGCATGGTGGACGACCCGCGCTTCTGCCGGGTGGTGAACGATGACGGGGACGGGCTGCCCGGCCTCGTCGTGGACCGGTACGACACCCACTTCGTGGTGCAGACGCTGACGCGCTCCATGGACGCCCGGCATCAGGACATCACCCGCGCGCTGGTGGAGGTGACGGGCGCCAGCTCGGTGCTGCTGCGCAACGACTCCCCGCGCAGGAAGGCCCTGGGACTGTCCACCCAGCGGCCCCATGTCCTCTATGGCACCCCACCCCGCTGGTGCCGACTGCTGGAGCTGGGCGCCCGGTTCACCGTGGACCTCACGTACGGCCAGGGCACGGGCTACGCGTATGACCAGCGGGAGCTGCGCCGCGTGGTGGGCCGCATGGCCTGGGACGGCCGGGTGCTGGACGCCGCCTGCAACGTGGGCGGGCTCTTCGTGCACGCGGGCCTGCATGGCGCGCGGCACATCCTCGCCTTCGACGCGGACGCGGATGCGGCGGACCTGGCGCGGGAGAACGCCGAGGCCAACGGACTGTTGGGGCGCGTGCTCGTCGAGAAGGGCACCGCGCTGCAGGCCCTGCGCGCGGTGCGGGAGACCTTTGATTTGGTGCTGCTGGACACACTCCGGGTGGCGACCGAGGAGGAGTTCGTGGAGCACCTGCGGTACGCGCTGCGACGCACCCGGCATGGGGGCCGGCTGATGGTGGTCGGCTATCACCCACCCCTGGCGTTCGGCGGCTTCGACGAGCTGGTGGCCACCGCGTGCGAGGCGGAGGCGCGCATGGCCACGCGGCTGGCCCGGCCCGGGCTGCCTCCGGACCACCCGACGCTGGTGGGCTCCCCGGGCGCGGAGTACCTGGACACGGTGGCGCTGGAGGTGAGCTGACGAGGGAAAGCACCGCTCCGCCGTGGGGAGTGCTAGTGTCCGCGCCCGCGATGACCAACGAAAACGCCCCCCAGACCGCGACCTCCACCCCGGCGGATTCCGTCGAGACCGTCCGCAAGGTGTACGCGGCCGACCTGCGTGAGAAGG
The DNA here is from genome assembly GCF_006518215.1 of Myxococcus sp. AB025B. Taxonomy (NCBI): domain Bacteria; kingdom Pseudomonadati; phylum Myxococcota; class Myxococcia; order Myxococcales; family Myxococcaceae; genus Myxococcus; species Myxococcus sp. AB025B. The sequence goes on along the minus strand of NZ_SRLW01000007.1, from coordinate 50,371 downwards.
ACCGCGTCCACACCGTCTTCCGCGTCACCAAGAAGGAGAAGGTGACGGCCCGCAGCGGCAAGGTGTTCCTGGCCCTGACGCTCGTCGACAAGAGCGGCGAGGTGGACGCGCGCGTGTTCGACAAGGTCGACGCGCTCGAGCCGTCCTTCCAGTCCGGCGACTTCGTGCTCGTCCAGGGCAACGTCATCCAGTTCCACGGCCGCACGCAGGTGGTGGTGGAGGGCCTGGAGCGCCTGGACCCCGAGCCCCTGGACCCCAAGGAGTTCGAGCCGCCCCCGGCGCCTCCCGCCGAGCCCAAGGCCGCCCCGGAGGCGAAGCCCGCCGCCGAGCCCCGCGCCGAGAAGGCCGACAAGGGTGAGAAGAGCGAGCCCCGTCACGACGGCGGCGGTGGCGCCCGGGCCGCGGGCCTCATCCGCGAGCTCATCAACGAGCGCATCAACGACCCGTTCGTGAAGCAGCTCCTGATTGCGTTCCTGGACGACCCGCAGGTGTCCGCGGGGCTGCCGGTGGCGCCGGCCGCCAAGGGCATGCACCACGCGTGGCGAGGGGGCCTGGCCGAGCACCTGCTGTCGGTGATGCGGCTGACCCTGCGGGTGGCGGACCACTACCCCATGGCGGACCGGGACCTGCTGCTGGCGGGCGCGTTCCTGCACGACGTGATGAAGGTGGCGGAGATCTCCCCGGACAAGGGCTTCGACTACACCGACGAGGGCAAGCTCGTGGGCCACCTGGTGATGACGGCCCAGAAGATCCGCGAGAAGACGCTGTCCATCCCGGGCTTCCCGCCGCTGCTCGAGAACCACCTCACGCACCTGGCCATCTCGCACCACGGGCAGCTGGAGTACGGCAGCCCCAAGGTGCCGATGACCATCGAGGCGCACATCGTCCACGCGCTCGACTCGCTCGACTCGCGCATCGCCTCGTGGCTGGAGGCCATGCAGCGCGACTCGAACGAGAAGTGGACGGACGTGCTGCGCCACTACGACCGGCAGCTCTGGAAGGGCCCCCTGCCCACCGTGCGCGGCCGCGGGCCCGTCGAGGGTGGCGGTGGTGGTGGCCGGCGCAAGTCGCGCGAGGAGAAGCGCAAGAACCGGGGCGACAAGGCTCCGCAGCAGCAGGCCCCTTCGCAGGAGGGCGGCGCGCCGGTGGTGGCGCGTGAGGAGCAGCCGCAGCAGCGTCCTCCCCGCCGCGAGCGGCCGCCTCGCGAGGACCGGCCTCCCCGCGAGGACCGTCCGCCGCGCGAGGAGCGCGCCCGGGACGAGCAGCGCGCGCCCCGCGAGGAGCGCCCGCCGCGTCCGCCGAGGGATCCGAACAGCCTGCCGAAGGAGCTGACCTTCAAGCCCTTCAGCGCGCTGACGACGCTCTCGGGCGACAAGAGTGGCGAGGGTTCGTCGGAAAGCTGAGTCGTCATGGCGAAGAAGCTGGGTGAGCGCCTCATCGAGGCGGGGCTCGTCAACGCCGGGGCCGTGGAGCAGGCCCTGGAGCACCAGAAGATCACCGGCCACAAGCTTGGGGACTGTCTGGTGGAGCTGGGGCTCCTCCAGGAAGCGGCGCTCTTGCGCTTCCTGGCCGCGGAGTTCCAGACGCGCTTCGTGAGCGCGGACAAGCTGGCCAAGGCGAAGATCGCCACCGAGGTGCTCGACAGGCTCCCGGTGCGACTCGCCGAGGCGCAGAACGTGCTGCCCCTGGCGGTGGACCCGGACCGGAAGCTGTTGTCCGTGGTCGCCGCCGAGCCGCAGAACAAGGCGCTGATGGACGAGATTGCCCTCGTCACGGGCATGTCGGAGGTCTACGCGTACGTGGGCCTGCGCGGCGCCATCGCCGCGGCCATCCGCAAGCACTACTACGGCGACCCCACCGCGTTCGCCGCGCTGCTGGAGGCCGCGAGCGCGCAGTCCGGCCCCGCCGAGTCCACGTCGCGCGCCGGCGCGCCGGAGCACAACCGCACGTCCACCAGCAACCGCAGCAGCCTGTCCTTCCGCATGGAGACGGACCCGCGCATGCGGGTGCAGCGCCCCAGCGGCGGCACGCAGGTGGCCGGTCGTCCGTCGTCCACGCAGCGGCGCGAGCCGGGTGGCCCGCGCGGGCTGGTCAGCGACATCGACTACGTGGAGACGCTGGGCATCCTCGTGGGGCTCTTGGAGCAGGACCGCCAGCGGCACCGGGGACACTCCGCGCAGCTCGCGCGGCAGGCGGGCATCGTCGGTCAGCGCATGGGCATGCCCCACAAGGAGCTGGCCGCGCTGTCCATCGCCGCCTACCTGCACGATTTGGGCAAGCCGTCCGAGCGGCACTTCTCGCTGGCGAGCAACGCCGTCAACTCGGAGTGGAAGGCGCAGGCCCGCGCCGCGTGCCGCGCGCCCACGAAGCTGTTCGAGACGGTGCACCTGCCCGCGCAGGTCAACACCATCCTCGCGCAGCTCTATGAAGCCTGGGATGGCTCGGGAACTCCGCAGGGCGCCAAGGGAGAGGAGATCACCCTGGGCGCGCGCATCCTCGCGGCGGTGGACAGCTTCCTGGAGCTGACCAAGAACCCCGGCAACGCGCTGGGCAAGGCGCTGCCCAAGGAGCAGGCCCTGGAGCACCTGCGCACGAACGCGGGCGTGCTCTACGACCCGGTGGTGGCGGACATTGTCATCCAGCTGCAGAGCGGCGAGCTGCTCCGCCACAGGCTGGAGAGCGAGGGCCGGCAGGTGCTCGTGGTGGAGCCGGACGAGACGGCTCGCGGCGAGCTGCTGGAGGCCGTGCTCAAGCAGGGGCTGGTGGCGCACGCGCTGTCCACGCAGGAGGGCGCGCAGGACGGCCTCGCCCGGCAGGACTGCGATGTCCTGGTGGTGAGCCTGCGCCTGGGTCAGCAGGAGGTGTTGGACTTGCTCCAGCAGGCCCGCTCCGCGCCGGAGACGGCGGGGCTGCCCATCGCCGTGGTGGGCGAGCCGGATGCGCCCACGCGCGAGCGACTGATGATGGGCGGCGCGACGGAGCTGCTGCCGCCCGGGGACAAGTCCCTCGTCGCCAAGGCGGTGCGCGCGCTGCTCGAGGACCGGGTGCTGCACAACGGCCCGGGGCGCGTGGTGCGTGGCAGCTTCGACGAGCTGCCTCCGAGGGAATTGCTGCGCACGCTGGGCAGCGCGAGGAAGAGCGGCAAGCTCAACCTGCGTCAGCACACGCTGGAGGGCTCGATGCACCTGGAGAGCGGCCGCGTCGTGTTCGCCTCGTTCGGCGGACACACGGGAGAGCCCGCGCTCCAGGCGCTCTTGAAGCTCAAGCAGGCCGACTTCCAGTACGACCCGGACGCGCTGCTGCTGGACGTGCCGCAGATGGACCAGGACCTCCAGACCCTGGCCGGCGGCGTCAGCGCAGGTTGAGGTTGAAGAGGGCGGCGGCGTTGGCGGTGGTGACCTCGGTCACCGTCTCCAGCGTCACGCCCTTGAGCTCCGCCAGCTTCCGCGCGGTCTCCACCACGTGCGAGGGCTCGTTCTTGCGCCCCCGGTGCGGCACGGGCGCCAGGTACGGGCTGTCGGTCTCCACCATCAGCCTGTCGAGCGGCGCGAAGCGCACCGCGTCCTGCAGCGCCTCCGTCTTCTTGTAGGTGATGACGCCGGAGAGCGAGAGGTAGAAGCCCCGGTCCAGGTAGCGCCGCGCGGCGTCGGTGTCTCCGGTGAAGCAGTGGATGACGCCCTTGGGCACGCCGACCTCGCCGAGAATCGCGTCGCAGTCCTCGTGCGCGTCACGCACGTGCACCACCAGCGGCTTGCCCAGCTTCACGGCCAGCTCGCACTGGTGTCGGAAGATGCGCGCCTGCGCCTCCCGGGGTGAGTGGTCGTAGTAGTAGTCCAGGCCGGCCTCGCCCACGGCGCGGACCTCGGGCCGGGCGCAGGTGCGCTCCAGCGTGGCCAGGTCGTCCTCCGTGGCGCGCGCGGCCTCGTGCGGATGGATGCCGAGCGTGGGCGAGAGGAACTCGGGATGCGCGGCGGCCAGCTCCAGCGCGTTGCCCCACTCGCCGGGACCATGGAACTGGCCCACGACGATGGCGTGGATGAGGCCCGCGGCGCGCGCGCGCTCCAGCACCGGGGCCGCGTCCGCGAAGTCCTTCACTTCCAGGTGGCAGTGCGCATCCACCAGTCTCATGTCCCCTCCTGAAACAAGTCGTCCAGTTCCTGCCGTGCCTCGGGTGAGGTGAAGGTGCTCACCGCCGCGCGCACGTGCTCGCGGCCCTCGGGGAGGCCCAATCTCCAGAGCCCATCCGCCGCGTCCAGCCGGTCCTCCTCCTGGGCGCTCACGTCCCGCAGCAGCGCGAGCAGCCAGGGCAGGGCCCGCTCGTCGCCCAGGCGTCCCAGGCCGCGCGCGGCGGCGCCCCGGCAGGAGTCCTTCGGGTCATCGAGGATGGCCTTCAGTCGCTCCAGCGCGCCAGCGGCCTTCACCTCGCCGAGCAGCTCCACCGCGAGCGCGCGGTCCTGACTCCACTTCTTGCGCGTGCGCTGGAGCAGGTGTGCCGCGCCGTCGGCGTCACCCAGCCGGGCGAGGACTCCCGCGGCCTGCGTCTTGTCGAAGGCGGGGAGCAGCCAGCGGCCGAACAGCTTCTTCACCGCGGGCAGCGCGCGAGCGTCCTCGAGCTCCGCCAGCGCGCCCAGGGCGCGGAAGCGGAGCAGGTCCGCGTCCAGCGCGTCGATGAGCACCTCGAGCCCCGCGGGGTGCTTGAGGGCGGCGATGCCTCGCGCCGCCTCGAAGCGCACCTCGGGGACGGAGTCCTCCAACATGCCCGCGAGCGCGCCGCGCAGCTCGGGCCGGGCCATGTCCGCCAGTCGACCCGTGGCCTCCAGGCGCACCAGCGACTCCTCGTCGCGAAGCCGCGAGATGAGCAGCGCAATGGCTTCTTCTTGAGGCAGCACCACGGTGGCCAGCGCGATGCCCGAGCGCTTCACCTCGGGCTGCGCGTCCGACAGCATCCTCGGCACCACCTCCGTGAACTCGGGTGCGCGCGAGGGCACCTCCGCCGCGAGGTGATGGAGCTGCTCGGCCGCCTCCGCGCGAAACGCGGGGCGCTTCTCGTTCTCCAGCGCCAGCAAGGCCCGATCCCGCTCCGCACGCCAATCCGTCACGTCCCATCACCTCGCTTGCCCGACAGCGTCCGCTTCGAGCACCTCGAGCGAACAGGGGCAGGGAGTTGCCACCCTGCCCCGTCCGCGCCGACTACTTCACGTCGCTGCCGGGCGGGACGTTGCCCGGATCCAACAAGGACAGGTCCTTGCCGCCCGGGCCCGCCGTCAGGAGCATGCCGCGCGACGAGATGCCCTTGAGGCTGCGGGGCTTCAGGTTCGCCACCACCACGACGTTGCGCCCCACCAGCGACTCCGGCGCGAACGCCTCGGCGATGCCCGAGACGATGGTGCGCGGCCCCGTCGCCTCGCCCACGTCCACCGTGAGCTTCAGCAGCTTGTCCGCCTTGGGGACCTTCTCCGCCGCGAGCACCTTGCCCGACTTGAGCACCACCTTGGCGAAGTCCGCGTATTCGATCTCAGCGGACGCCTCCCCTGCTCCCGCGCCCTCCGTCGCCTGCGTGACGGGCGCGGCCTCGGCCGGCTTCTTCTCCACCTTCTTCTCCTTGCCACCTTCGGTCTTCTTCGCCTCCGCCGCCGGAGCGGGCGCGCCGCCCGCGGGCAGCGAGAGGATGGCGTTGACGCGCTCCTCCTCCAGCCGGGGCAACAGCGGCTCCGGGGTACCGATGGGCCGGCTGCGGTCCAGCAGCGGATACTTCGCGCCCTCCAGCGCCTGGAACGTGAGCGGCGGCGCGCCCAGCTGCGCGAACAGCTTCTCGGACAACCTCGGCGTCACCGGGGCGAGCAACGCGCCCAGCAGGTACACGACATCCGCCGCGTCGGAGAGGTCCGCGCGCGCCGCCTCCGCGTCCTTCTTCACCAGCGCCCACGGCGCCTGCGCCTGGACGAAGGCATTCGCCGCCGACGCGATGTCCGTGATGACGCGGATGGCGTTGCGGTACTCGAGCTTCTCGAACGCCTCACGCACCTCGCCGACCCGGGCCAGCACCGACTCCACCAGCGCGCGGCCAGGACCCTCGGCCCGGCCCGGCGCGAGCTTCCCGCCCAGCGGCCCCGCCAGGAGCGACAGCGCGCGGTTGGCCAGGTTGCCCACGTTGTTGACCAACTCCCCGTTCACCCGCAGACGGAAGTCCTTGAGGTTGAGGTCCAGGTCCTCCACGCCCGCGCCCAGGTTGGCCGCGTAGAAGTAGCGCAGGTAGCTGGGGTCCAGCTGGTTCAGGTAGTCGCGCACCGGAATCATGGTGCCGCGGCTCTTCGACATCTTCTCCCCGTTCACCGTGAGGTGGCCGTGGACCTTGATCTCGCTCGGCACATGCAGGCCCGCCACATCCAGCACCGCCGGCCAGAACAGCGCATGGAAGTAGACGATGTCCTTGCCGATGAAGTGGACGATGCGCGCGCCGCTGTCCTTCTCCCAGTAGTCCAGCGCGCTCTTCGCCTTGCCCGTCTGCTTCGCCCACTTCTCCGTCGTGGCGATGTAGCCGATGGGCGCGTCCAGCCAGACGTAGAAGTACTTGTCCGTCTCACCGGGAATGGCGAACCCGAAGTAGGGCCCGTCGCGGCTGATGTCCCAGTCCGCGAGCCCCTTCTCGAAGAAGCCCTGCAGCTGCGTCGCGAGCCCCGGGTGGAGGAAGCCCGGCTTGCGCAGCAGCGCCTGGAGGAAGTCCGCGTGCTTCGAGAGCTTGAAGAACAGGTGCGCCGAAGACTTGCGCACCGGAGGCGTCCCACAGAGCGCACAGCGCGGCTCGATGAGGTCCGTGGGGCTGTACGCCTTGCCACACTTCTCACAGACGTCACCGTACTGGTCGGGCGACTTGCAGTTGGGACAGGTGCCCTTGATGAAGCGGTCCGGCAGGAACCGGCGGTCCTTCTCGCAGTACGCCTGTTCGACGTCCTTGCGCTCGATGTCGCCCTTCTCCTTCAGCCGCCCGTAGATGAGCTCCGCGTAGTGGCGGTTCTCCGGCGAGTTGGTGGAGTGGAAGGAGTCGAAGCGCACGTCCAGGTCGTGGAAGTCCTTCTGGTGCTCGTCCTGGAAGCGGGCGATGAACTCCTCGGGCTTGAGCCCGTGCTTCGCCGCGTTGAGCTCGATGGGCGTGCCGTGCGTGTCGTCCGCGCAGAAGTAGACGACGTCCTTGCCGCATGAGCGGAGGAAGCGCACGTAGATATCGGTCTGGATGTACTCGACGGCGTGCCCGAGATGGATGGGGCCGTTCGCGTACGGAAGCGCACTGGTGACGAGGATTCTCTCCGCCATGGACTCTCCTGGGGGCGGCGGACATTAGCCGCTCGGGGGGCCGAGGTCATCGACGGCGTGGGGCCGCGCGCACGAATGCACGACGGAGCCGGGGATGTTATCGACCGGATACGAATGTGCACCATCGTCATCCTTCGTCAGGTCCACCCCGAATGGCCGCTGGTGCTCGCGGCCAACCGGGACGAGTTCTACGCACGTCCCACGACGGGCCCCCAGGTCCTGCTCGAGTCCCCTCGCGCCGTCGGCGGACGGGACGTGGAGCGCGGCGGGACGTGGATGGGAGTGACTAACGAGGGCCTCTTCGTGGGCCTGACCAACCAGCGCGGAGGACAGGGGAAGGGCCCGGCCCCCCGCTCGAGGGGAGAGGTGGTCCTCCAGGCCCTGCGGGCCGCCAGCGTGGAGGGCATCGAGCGCTACCTGGACACGCTGTCCGGCGAGGACTTCCTCCCCTTCAACCTCCTCTACGGCGATGCCCGGACGCTGCGGGTCGCCTACGCCAGGACGGGCCAGGCCGAGCTGCGGCGCGAGGACGTCCCCCCAGGCATCCACGTGCTCCCCAATGACGTGCTCGACAGTCCGGAGCTGCCCAAGGTGGCGCGCGCCCGGGTGCTCGCCCAGGCGCTGCCGCACGAGCCCTGGCCCCGGTTCGAATCCGGGCTCAAGGCCCTGCTCGGGGACGACCTGCTGCCCCCCGAGAGCGGGACCCCGTCCCCGGTTCCCGGTGAGTCGCTGCCCCCCGACCTCCTGCGGCGCCTGCAGGCGCTCTGCATCCACACGCCCGCCTACGGCACGCGCTGGTCCTCCATCGTTGCCCTGGCTCCGGGACGCGTGGGGCATTACCTGGTGTCGCAGTCCGCGCCGTGCGAGGGCTCCTGGGAGGACATCACGGGGATGCTCGATGTTCCCCCTCCCACGACGCGCTGAGCCCGCCGCGCCCCTCGCGCAGGCGCGCCAGCAACCGTGAGAGCAGGGGCGACAGGTGCGCTCCCGGCTCGGCGCCGAGCCCTCGCAGCGCGCGATGCAGCGCCACGAAGTCCCGCGCCACGTCCGGGTCGTCGAGCACGGCGCCCCCTCCGGGAAAGAGGTCGTCGACGAGCGCCACGTCCTCGTCTTCCCAACCACGGCGCGACGGCGGCCTGAGCAGGGCCACCGGCACGAGCATCCCGCACAGCACCCCGGGGCGACCGCTCTCGGCGTGCAGCGCATGGACCTCGCCCGGGGGAATCACGACGAGGCTTCCGGGCGGCGCCATCAGCCGGACACCTCCGCAGCACACCTGCTGGACATGCCCCGCGTCCAGCGTGAGCTGGAGCTCGTCATGGACATGCAGGGCCTGCGTGGTGGCGCGGCCACTCACCCGATACAGCACCAGTCCCGGGTATGTGCCGGGTCGCCAGACCTGCGCCGTCGCATGCCCGTCCCACTCCGTCACCATCTCCCGCTCCCCGCGTCGATGTCCGGGAAGCTAGACGCCGATGTGGGTTCGGGGCATCCAGCCCCTGGGACACGGGCCGTGTCGTCGGGCCGGCACTCGCCTCAGGCCGGACCGGCGGGCGCGGGCTCGCCCACGAGGACGCGTGCCCGGCCGTCCATGGAGAGCTTCACCTCCTCGACAGTGCCGAAGCCGGACTCACGCGCCAGCTCCGCCAGGTGACGCATCCACGGGTTGTAGGGCATCCCGTTGTCCGAGCAGCACGGCACCACGGCGAACGGCAGCCGGTGTCTCGCCGCGTACTCGATGATGACGCGCGTGGCGCCGTCCGGGTGCATGCCCACCACCAGCTCCGCCTCGCAGGGCTCGTCCAGCGTGAAGATGCGCTGGGCATACGTCACCGGCAGGTGCTTGTGCCGCAAGTCGAAGGTGGTGACGGCGCGGCCCCGCCGCGTCAGGGCCTCGTTGAGGCGCCCCTGCCCTCCCGCCACGTCGAAGACGCGAGGGGCCATGAAGCGCGACACGATGAAGTCCGCGAAGAGGTCGAAGCGACGCTTGTCCGCCATACGCGGCCTCCTCTACCCGAGCCGGACTCCGAGTGCACGTCCCAGTGTGCCCGCCCGCTCCCTCAGGCGCCAAGGCACACCGTGGCCAGGAGCCGCTCGATGACCAGCCGCCCATTGCCCGAGGACTTCAAGGACAGGTCCGCCTCCGCGCACGCCACCAGCGCGCCCAGCAGCTCCTTGCGCTCGTAGCCCGCGGCCGCCTTCATGCTGAAGGTGAGCGCCCACGCGTTGGGCATCTTGCGCCGGGTGCCCTTCAGCTCCGCCTCCAGCTTGGGGAACACCCGGGCCTCCACGTCCTTCGCGGTGCGCGGCGGCGTGCCTCCCGCGTAGCGCGTCAGCCACTCGTGGCTCTCCAGCAGCGTGCGGACGATGGAGGCCACCGCGCCCAGCAGCTGCAGCGCGTGCGTGCCCTGCCCCATCGCGTCCTCCGCGTAGGACAGCGCGCCGCGGAAGTCGCGCTTCTGGAGCGCCTCCGACAGCTCGAAGAACTCCTCCTCTCGCGCGTGGTGCACCAGCATCACCACGTCGGAGCGCTCGATGGCGGGGCCCTCCGAGTACGTGGCGAGCTTCTCCAGCTCCGACTGCAACAGGCGGATGTTGCCGCCCACGCGCTCCTTGAGCTCCTCCAGCGCGCCGGGCCCCAGCTTCTTCTTGAAGGGCGCCAGGAACTCCTTGGCGATGTCGGAGAGGTCCAGGTCCTTGTGGCGCGCGGCCACCTTGCGCTCGACGACGTGGCCCTTGTCCTGCGCCAGCTTCACCAGCGGGTTCTTCGCGTCCACCTCCGTGGCCGCCATCACCAGCGCGTGTCCCGCCGGCGCGCCCTTCTGGATGAGCTCGATGAGCGCGGTGGCGTCACCCTCCGGGGCGCTGATGCGCTCCTCCTTGCAGAAGGCCGCGGCCTCCTTCAGGAACGCCACGTCCGCCTCGGCGAGGTCGACGTTCAGCTCCTCCTTCCACTGCTCCACCGACGGCGCCCTGGACGCGGATGGGTCCAGCTGGTCCACGCCCCAGCCCGCGCGCGCCGCCAGCGCCAGCAGCCGCCGCGCGCCCTCCTTGCGCTTGCCCGCCTTCCACGCCTCGCGCGCCTTGGCCAGCGGGTCTCCCCGCCCCTTCTTCGGCGCGAGGAACTCCGGGTCCCTCACCACCACGACCTTGCGGCCGGGGAACAGCGGCATCGTGGCCAGCTCCTGCGCCACCTCGCGCGGGCTGCCCGCGTCCAACGTGACCAGGTTGAGGCCCACCGCCGCGTCGGGCACCAGCACCTTGACCAGCTCGTCGGCGCCCTTGCGGACCAGGAACTCCTCGCCCCACAGCAGGTACAGGGGCGAAAGCTTCCCGGCCTTCACGCCCGCCAGCACGTCATCCAGCTCCGAGCTCATCGGGACGTCTCCGTGAACAGGTCGATGAGCATCCGCTCCAGTTGCAGCCGGGGCGCGCCGTTGCGGGCCACCGCCGCGCGCGCGCCGTCGAGCAGCGCGTGGCGACGGTGCAGCCACGCATCGGACAGGCGCGCGCCCACGTCCACCGCCAGCTGGCGCAGGTCGCGGTTCGCCAGCGCGTCCTCGCGTCCCACCTTCGCCAGGGCCACGTCGCGCGTCCAGAGCGTCAACAGCTCCAGCGTCGCCTCCGCGTCCTCGCGCGAGCCGCCGTGCTCGTCCGCGAAGCGCAGGAGCCCCACCGCGTTGTCGCCGCGCAGGTTCTCGAAGGCCGTCACCACGTCCTTGCGCCGGGCGAGCGCCTCCACGTCCAGCGACAGCGCGCGGCCCAGGCTGCCTCCGGCCATGATGGCCGCCAGCTGCGCGGTGTCCGCGTCCAGCTTGCGCTCGGTGCGCACGCGCTCGGCGACCAGCTCCACCGGCAGCGGGCCGAAGTGCACCTTGCTGCACCGGCTGCGGATGGTGGGCAAGAGCTTGTCCATGGCGCTGGCCACCAGCACCAGCGTGGTGTCCGCGGGCGGCTCCTCCAGCGTCTTGAGGAACGCGTTCTGCGCCTGCACGTTCATCGCCTGCGCGGAGACGAGGATGGCCACCTTGCGGCGCGACTCCAGGCCGCGCAGGGCCAGCCGCTCCTGCAGCTGGCGGATCTGCTCCACGCGCAAGTCCCGGCTCGGCGTGCCCGTGAAGTCCGAGCGCCCCGCGAGGCCCCGCGACACGCGCTCGTCGTCCGGCATCACCCAGGTGACGTCCGGGTGGAGGCCGCGCGAGACGCGCGTGCAGCTGGCGCAGGTGCCGCAGCCCACGTCCGGCTGCTCGGGGCAGGTGAGCGCCTGGGCCAGGCCCACGGCCGCTCGCTCCTTGCCCACGCCCTCCGGCCCCGCGAAGAGATACGCGTGGTGCACCGCGCCGGAGCGAAGTGCCGCCTGAAGTGAATCAATCGCGCGGGGCTGTCCCAGCACCGATGCGAGGGTCATGGCGCGTGTATCCCCGCTTGCGCGCCACGCGTCAACCGCTGCCTTGACCCCCATGTACGCGCGGGAGAGAGTCAGGGGGCCTTGCTGCCTTTCCTCCAGAGCAATCTGTCCCTGGCCGTCGGCGCGATATTGGTGCTGGTGCTGCTGGGAACCCGGGCCGCCAGCCAGGACGCGGACCTGAAGCGGGACATCACCGGGGCCCTGCGGCTGATGGTGATGTTCCTCATCCTGCGCGTGGGCGCCTGGGCGCTGCCCGCCACCACGCCGCCCGGGCCGATGAAGGCGCTGCAGGTCGCCTGGATGCTGACGTTCGCCTTCGGTGTCATCCGCGCGGGCGTGGGCTTCGGCCTGAAGCTGGCCCGGCTGCGCTCGACGTCGGTGGGGACGCCGAAGATCCTCCGCAACGTCATCGACTTCCTGCTCTACACACTCGCCGCGGTGCCCATCGTCCAGACGCAGCTGGACCTGGACCTGACGGGCCTCGTCGCCACGTCCGCGGTGCTGTCGGTGGTCATCGGTCTGGCGCTCCAGGAGACGCTGGGCAACCTCTTCGCGGGCCTGTCCCTGCAGTTGGACAAGCCCTTCGAGGTCGGCGACTTCGTGCGCATCGGCGAGCACGTGGGGCGCGTGGCGCAGGTCAACTGGCGCTCCATCCGCATCATGACGTTCCGCCGTGAGCTGGTGACGCTGCCCAACTCCATGGTGGCCAAGGAGCAGCTCAAGACGTTCAACCAGGACCGCGAGCCGGTGGGCGTGGACATGCAGGTGCGCGCCACGTACGAAACGCCGCCCAACGTGATGAAGGCGGCCCTGCTGGACGTGGCGCGGGAGATTCCGCAGGTGCTGGTGGACCCGCCGCCCATCGCCCGCACGCTCGCGTTCGACGAGCAGTCGGTGCGCTACATGCTGCGCTTCTTCGTGAACGACTTCTCGCTCGCGGACGCGACCATCGCGGAGGTGCACACGCGCCTGTGGTACCGGATGCGGCGCGACGGAATCGAGCCGCCCGTGCCCCAGCGCGTGGTGCGCATGCGCGAGGACGCGGCCCGGCCGGAGCTGCCCGCGCACACCGTGCTGCGCCTGTTGCGCGCGGTGGACCTGTTCGAACCCCTGAAGGACGCGGACCTGGAGCGGCTGGGCCAGGAGGTCCACGTGCGCCGCTTCGGCCGCGACGAACACATCATCCAGGAGGGCGATGACGGCCGGACGTTCTACGTGCTCGCCTCCGGCGAGGTCAGCGTGCGCGCCGGCAAGTCCCAGTCCGAGGTGACGCGGCTGGGCCAGGGCGGCTACTTCGGCGAGATGTCGCTGCTCACCGGCGAGAAGCGCGCCGCCACCGTGGTGGCCCTGGAGGACTCGCTGCTGCTCGAGGTGGACCGGCCCACCTTCGCGCGGCTGTTCGGCGAGCACCCCAACCTGGCCCGGCAGCTGTCCTCCATCCTCGCGCAGCGGCGCACCCAGCTGCGCGCCGTGGCCCAGGCCAGCGGCGCCACCGGGGACCCCATCCCCGCCGAGGTGGGCCGTATCCTCGGCCGCCTGCGCCAGATCTTCGGCCTGCACGGCTCCCACCACGAGTAGCCCGCACCGGGCCCGGAAAGGCTGCCTTTCCACCCCGGTCGTGCCCGCCCGCCCTACCTGTCAGGGGGTGCATTTCCAGGGGCCTCCGGGCCGCCCCGCCCCCGAGGGAATGTCAGACCCTTCCGGTAGTCTCTCTTCATTCCCGCTACCGGAAAGGAAGTCGTCGACATGACCACCCCTCGTGAGAACCCGTGTGTCTCGGTCAACCAGCTCGGCCAGTACCTCACCGGAACGCCGTCGCTGCGAAAGCGCATCATCCAGGGGCAGAAGAACCCGGTGGACCCCCAGTACCTGCGCTACCCCGCGGCGGCCCAGGCCATCACCGAGTTCCTCTGCGAAGGCCGGGACGAGGTCATCCTGCGCTACCACCAGCGGCGGCTGCTCAACGCCCAGGCGGACTCCGACTTCGACGCGCACCGGCTCGCCCTGTGCGCGGAGGCGCTCCAGCGCTGCCTCGTCGCCACGGAGGACCTGGCCACCCGCGCCGTGGCCAGCCCCGCGGACCCGGAGCTCGCGCCCCTGGAGCTCGCCGGCGTCGCCGTGAAGGTGCGCCCCGAGGTCCTCCTCCGGGGCGTGGACGCACGCGGGCAGATGCGCTCGGGCGTGCTGAAGCTCTACTTCTCCAAGCACACGCCGCTCGACGAGCGCGCCGGCCAGTACATCGCCACCGTGCTCCAGCTCTTCGCCGAGGAGCGGCTGGAGCAGCAGGGGCCCGTGGACCCGCGCCTGGTGGGCGTCTTCGACGTGTTCGCCGGCCGCCTGTTCGTCGCGCCGAAGGCCCGCCAGCGCCGGCTCCAGGACGTCGTGCTCGCCTGCGAGGAGATCGCCGGCCGCTGGAACTTCCACTGACGGCCCGAGGGGCCCGTGTCCGCTTCCGGGACACGGGCTTCCCGCATCCGCGAACGGCGCGGGGCCCGGGGCGGGCCTCCCTCCAGGGAAGCTGGGGGGTTGCTTCACTCCAGGCGGGCTGGCATGGCCTTCGCTTCGGGGGCCCGCCATGGACTCGCTTCGTCAGGACTTCCGCTACGCGCTGCGCACGTTGAGGCACACGCCGGGCTTCACCCTGGCCGCCGTGGTGACGCTCGCGCTGGCCATCGGCGCGAACACCGTCCTCTTCAGCGCCATCCACCCGATGCTGCTCAGGCCCCTGCCCTTCCAGGCGCCGGAGGCGCTCGTGCGGCTGTGGTGCCAGCAGCTGGACTTCCCGCAGGCGTCCGTGTCCCCGCCGGAGCTGCTCGGCTGGCGGGAGCATGGCAAGTCCTTCGCGCAGCTGGCCGGCTTCGCTCGTCGGGACATGAGCCGCACGGGCGCGGACTCCGCCGAGCGCGTCCGCGCGGCCCGCGTCACCCCCAACTTCTTCCAGACGCTCGGCGTGACACCCACGCAGGGGCGCGACCTCCGGGACGAGGACGCGCAGCCGGGCAATCCCCCGGGCAGCGTGGTGGTGAGCCATGCCTTCTGGAAGAAGGCGCTGGGCGGAGCCTCGGACGCGGTGGGCGGGACGGTGCGGTTGGACGGGCGCACGTACACCGTCGCGGGCGTGCTGCCGGAGGGCTTCACCTTCCCGGAGTTCTCCGAGGACGTCGACGTGTGGCTGCCCAACTGGCTGGACCCGGAGTCGCACGGCAACCACTACATGAGCGTCATCGGGCGGATGGCCCCGGGCGTCACGCTGGAGGCGGCGACGGCGGACCTGGCGCGGGTGGCCCAGCTCATCGCCCGGCCGGGCGCGCCGGGCGAGAAGGCCCACGGCGTGACGACGGACCTGTGGCAGCGCTACCTCACGTCCACCTCGCGGCCGGTGCTGTGGGCGCTCTGGGCCGCGGTGGGCTTCGTGCTGCTCATCGCCTGCGCCAACGTGGCCAACCTCCTGCTGGTGCGGGCGCTGGCGCGGCAGCGCGACGGCGCCATCCGCGCGGCGCTCGGGGCCAGCCGGGGACGGCGCATCCAGCAGGCGCTGGCGGAGAGCGTGCTCCTGGGCCTCGTCGGCGGGCTGGTGGGCCTCCTGCTCGTCATGTGGGGCATGGAGCTGGTGCGCGCGCTGCTGCCGCCCTCGATGCTGCGCATGACGCCGGTGGAGCTGAGCGTGCCCGCGCTGCTGTTCAGCGTGGCGCTGTCGCTCGGCGCCGGGTTGCTCTTCGGCCTGGCGCCCGCGCTGCACACCTCCGGTTCGGACGTCCTGCCGCTGCTCAAGCAGTCCGGGAGCGCGGCGGGCGCGCGCGCCAACCACCCGCTGCGCAACGGGCTGGTGGCCGTGCAGCTGGCCCTGGCGCTGGTGCTGCTGGTGGGCACGGTGCTGATGGTGCAGACGCTGCGCAACCTGCAGGCGGTGGACCCCGGCTTCGACGCGGAGCGGGTGCTGCATGCGCGGCTGGCGCTGCCGGACCTCAAGTACGGCGGCCCCGACCAGCAGCGCGGCTTCTTCGCCGACTACCTCGAGCGCCTGCGCGCGCTGCCGGACGTGGAGAGCGTGGGCATGGTCAACGACGCGCCGCTGGGGGGCACCAACTCCAACGGTGACTTCACGCTGGAGGGGGCGCCGCGGGACTCGGGGCTGCGCTACGTGACAGAGTACCGGGTGGCCTCGCCGGGCTACTTCCGGGCCCTGCGCGTCGCGCTGCGCGAGGGACGCGACTTCGACGGCCGCGACTCGCAGAAGGGCGCCCCCAGCGTCATCGTCAACGAGGCCTTCGTGCGCAAGTTCCTCGGTGGCGGCGAGGCGCTGGGCCGCAGGGTCCGCCTGGGCTGGAGCGACAGCGAGCCCTTCCGCGACATCGTCGGCGTGGTGGCGGACGTGCGTCACAACCGCCTGACGGAGCCCGCCCAGCCGGAGACCTACCTGCCGTACGAGCAGTACCCGGTGCGCACCATGTCCATCCTGCTGCGCACCTCGCGCGAGCCCTCCACCCTGGTGGCCGCCGTGCGTCAGGAGCTCAAGGCCGTGGACGCGGAGCAGCCCGCGTACGACGTGGCCCCCTTCCTCGACCGGATGGACCGGCAGGTGTCCCGACCCCTGGCGACGGCGCGGCTGCTCGCGGCCTTCGCGGCGCTCGCCGTGGTGCTCGCGGGCGTGGGCGTCTATGGCGTCATGGCCTACGCGGTGGGCCAGCGCACCCGGGAGCTGGGAATCCGCCTGGCATTGGGCGCCCACCCCCGACAGGTGCTCGGGCTGGTGATGCGTCAGGGCCTCATGCTCACGCTGCTGGGCGTGGGGACGGGCCTGCTGGCCGCCTTCGGCTGCATGCGACTGCTCTCGGCGCTCCTCTATGGTGTGAAGGCCCACGAGCCGGGCGTGTTCCTGGGAGTCGCGGCGGCGCTGGCGTGGGTGTCGCTCCTGGCCACGTGGATTCCCGCGCTGCGCGCCAGTCGGGTGTCACCGTCCGTGTCACTGCGCGCGGAGTAGCGTCCGCCGCTGGCGGAACGCCGCTCCCAGGCAGCGTCAAGGCCCCGCCACGGGCCCGCGCCAGCTCGGCCGGCAGACATGGGGTGACTTCGCCCCAGCCCCTGCGTTCCACACGTTTACGGGCACCAGCGGACGTCCTGCTCGGCTGCCCTTTGACGCTTGCCGACGGAAGGGTTTAAGAGTCCGCATGCACTTCGACTGGACGTTTCTGGTTCGCGTGAGCGTGCTGGCTTTGCCCGCCATGCTGCTGATGGCGTTGCACGGCACGGTGGCGCAGGCCTCCGCGCCGAGCGCTCCGCTGGAGAAGCTGTCGAGTCGTCGCATCTTCTTCGGCCACCAGTCGGTGGGCGGCAACATCCTGGACGGCGTCAAGGCGCTGCCCAACTCGGCCCAGGGCGTGGTGCCGCGCGTGGTGGAGGTGCAGAGCCCCACGGAGTCGCTGGCCCCCGGTACCCTGGCGCACGCCATGGTGGGACAGAACGAGAAGCCCGAGTCGAAGATCGCCGACTTCGAGCGGCTGATGGACGCGGGGCTCGCGAAGTCGACGGACGTGGCCTTCTTCAAGTTCTGCTACATCGACATCAACGGGGCCACGGACACGCGCGCGCTGTTCGAGAAGTACCGCGTGGCCATGGAGGGCCTGAAGGCGCGCCACCCCGGCACCACCTTCGTGCACGTGACGGCGCCGCTCACCACGGTGCAGCGCGGCGCGAAGGCGTGGCTGAAGGAGCTGCTCGGCCGGCCCGTCTGGGGCGTGGCGGAGAACGTGCAGCGCGAGACGTTCAACGAGCTGATGCGCAAGACGTACGCGGACAAGGAGCCCCTGTTCGACCTGGCGCGCCTGGAGTCCACCGCGCCCGACGGCTCGCGGGAGACGTACGAGCTCAATGGCCAGACGTGGCCGGCCATGGTGCCGGGCTACTCGGATGACGGCGGCCACCTGAACGCGGCGGCCCAGAAGCGCCTGGCCACCGAGCTGCTCAACTTCCTGGCCGGCCTGCCCGCGCCCGTGGTGCAGCCTCCCATCCCCGCGGTCCAGGCCACGCCGTGACATGAGGCCGTTACATCAATCACTGTCGCGCGAGTGGGGGAAGCTCGTGGCCCGCCTGAAGTTGAGGCGCTGCCAGGAGATAGGGGACTCGCCCACGGTGCTGGGCCGCGTGTGGATCCACGGCGCGGGCCGGGTGCTCGTGGGACACCGCGTGGTGCTGGATGGCCGGCTGGCGCCCATCGAGCTGCATGCCATGTCGCCCCAGAGCGTCATCATCCTGGGGGACGAGACCCACATCGAGGGCGGCACGTCGCTGGAGGCGCTCAGCTCGATTTCGGTGGGCCGGGGCGCCAGGTTGGGGCCATTCAGCAAGGTCATGGACAACCAACACCACCCGCTGCGGGGAAACCGGCATGAGCGGCCTCCGTCGGTGCCCCTGGTCATCGAAGAGGGCGTGACGGTGGGCAGTCGTGCCATCCTGTTGCCGGGCGCGCAGCTGCAGAAGGGCTGCACCGTGGCGCCCGGCACCGTCATCTCGCGTCGGATTCCGGCGGGGGTGACGGTGGGGGGAGCGCCCGCGAGGGTGCTGCGCAGGGAGGTGATGGGATGACGTCGCGTAGCCCATTCGTCCGGATTCCCGAAGTGGTCGCCCAGCTCGAGGAGATGGGCCGGGCGGCCCGGCCTCGCGCCGAGCGCGCGGTGGCGATGGTGCGCGCGCGCTGGCAGTTCCGCGCCGTCCAGTCGCTGGGGCGCAACGTGGCGGCCTATGGGCCGGTGAGCGTGCACAACGAGGGGGAGATGGTCCTCGGGGATCGGCTGACGTTCTCCGGGGGGATGCTGCCCAGCTCGCTCGTGTGCCACCCGGGTGGCCAGCTCACCATCGGGAACGAGACGCAGTTCAACTACGGGGTGTGCCTGGAGGCCTGGCGCTCGGTGAGCGTGGGGGCCCGGTGCATGTTCGCATCGTTCGTGCGCGTGGGAGACCGGGATGGGCTCCACACCGCGCCCATCATCATCGAGGACGATGTCTGGGTGGCGCACGGCGCCATCATCATGCCCGGCGTGCGCGTGGGAGCGCGCTCGGTGGTCGCCGCCGGGAGCATCGTCACCCAGGACGTGCCGCCCGACACGCTGGCCATGGGCAACCCCGCGCGCAACATGAGCCTGGAGCTGGTTTCCCGCGACACGGGCAGCTGAGCACCTCAAGTCTTCGTCCCGGGCGCGTCTTGCTTCCCGCCCGGCTTGTTCCATCACTTCACCACCGCACTTCCAGACAGGACGTCCTACCGTGAGCATTCGTGAACGCATCCGTACCTTCATCGTCGACACGTTCTTCGTGGACGACTTCGGCGATGACGACTCCTTCCTGCGCAAGGGGCTCATCGACTCCACGGGGATGATGGAGCTGGTGGCGTTCCTGGAGTCGGACTTCGGCATCAAGCTGGAGGACAAGGAGCTGGTTCCGGAGAACCTGGACTCGCTGACGCGGGTGGTGGCGTTCGTCGAGCGCAAGCAGAACCAGCGCCTGCCGCAAGCGGGCTGAAAAGAGCGCGCCATGTGTGGCATCGCGGGATTCACCTACCCGGCGGGAGGGGGCGCCGGGGCCGAGGCGGGCGAGCGGCTGGTCCGGATGACGGCGAGCATCCGTCACCGGGGCCCGGACGCGCAGCGGGCGTTGGTGTTGAACGGGGTGGCCCTGGGCCACACGCGGCTGTCCATCGTGGACCTGGAGGGGGGCCACCAGCCGATGCGTGACGCGGCGACGGGGCTCACCGTCGTCTTCAACGGGGAGATCTTCAACCACGTGGAGCTGCGCGAGCAGCTCGCCGGGCGGTATGCGTTCCGCACGCGCTCGGACACGGAGGTCATCCTCGCGGCGTTCCTCACGTGGGGCATCGACTGTGTGCGCCGGTTCGAGGGGCAGTGGGCCTTCGCGCTGTGGGACCCGCGGGATTCCACGCTGTGGATGTCGCGCGACAGGGTGGGCATCTGCCCGCTGTATTACGCGGAGCTGCCGGGTGGGCAGCTCGCGTTCGGCTCGGAGGCCAAGGCGCTGTTCGCCAGCGGGCTGGTGACGCCGGCGCTGGACGCGCGGGGGCTGAAGCAGACGTTCCAGCTCTGGTCGCCGGTGGCGCCGCGCACGTCGTTCGAGGGGGTGCGGCTGCTGCCGCCCGCCCACTCGGCCCGGTTCCGCGCGGGGGTGCTGGAGACGTTCAGGTATTGGGACCTGGATTTCGGCGTGGAGCCGAGCACGGCCAGCGACGCGCGCATCCAGGAGGAGCTGGGCGAGGCGTTGGAGCGCGCGGTGCGGCTGCGGCTGCGCGCGGATGTGCCGGTGGCGGCGTACCTGTCGGGCGGGTTGGACTCGAGCCTGTTGTGCGCGCTGGCGCAGGGGCAGCTGGGCGGGACGCTGCGGACGTTCTCGGTGGGCTTCGCGCACGCGCGGTTCGACGAGCGCGAGCACCAGGCCGCGGTGGCCGGGGAGCTTCGCACGGAGCACCGCGTGGTGGAGATGCGCGACGGGGACATCGGCACGCTGGTGCCCGGCGTCATCTTCCACGCGGAGCAGGCGATGATGCGCTCGGCGCCCGCGCCGTTCCTGCGGCTGAGCGAGTGGGTGCGGCAGAACGGCATCCGGGTGGTGCTCACGGGGGAGGGCTCGGACGAGATGTTCCTGGGCTACGACCTGTTCAAGGAGACGAAGGTCCGGCAGTTCTGGGCACGGCAGCCGGCGTCGAAGTGGCGGCCGCTGCTGCTTCGTCGGCTCTACCCCACCCTGTCGGTGAGCCAGCAGAACGTGGAGCTGCTGCGCGAGTTCTTCGGCATGGGGTTGGAGGACCCGGGCAGCCTGGGCTTCTCGCACCTGGTGCGGTGGGCGAACAGCGGGCGGATCTCGCGCTTCCTGGCGCCGGACTTCGCGGCGAGCGTGGCGGACGAGGAGCCGACGGCGTCGGTGCTCTCGACGGTGCCCGCACACGTGGCCCGCTGGCGACCGCTGGCGCGCGCGCAGTACCTGGAGGCGAAGACGCTGCTGTCGGGATACCTGCTGTCGGCGCAGGGAGACCGGATGTTGCTGGGCAACGCGGTGGAGGGACGCTTCCCGTTCCTGGACACGTCGGTGATGGAGCTGGCGGCGCGCATCCCCGAGCGCATGCGGCTCAAGGGGCTGGACGAGAAGCACGTGCTCAAGCGCTATGCGAAGGGCCGTGTTCCGGCGTCCATCCTGGAGCGCAGCAAGTTCCCGTACCGCGCGCCCATCGCCGGAGCGCTGGTGGGGCCGGAGGCGCCCGCGTGGGCGAGGGAGCTGCTCGCGCCCGAGGCCGTGGCGAAGGTGGGTGTGTTCGATGCGCGCAAGGCGGAGCGGCTCGTGGCGAAGCTGCGCGCGCCCAACGCGGCGGAGAGCGAGGCGGACACCATGGCGCTGTTCGCCATCGCGTCCACGCAGTTGCTCGCGCACCACTTCCTCACGCCGCGCGCGCCGCCGCGGGCGGACCTCGACGCCGTGGTGCTGGAGGCGGCATGAACGATAGGAAAGCTCACGCGCTGGCCGCGGCCTTCCCGAGCCGGGCACACCCCCTGCGCGTTCGTGATTCTCGCGCGCGGGCCGCCAGAACGTCCGAAACAGTCATGCGCCAGCAACGGCGCATGCGCGCCAGCGGTTTTCACACGCGAACAGCCTGCGCGTCCGAGACCGCCCCGCATCAGGAACACCGCATGCGCGCGAGCGATCTTCACACGCGAACAGCCTGCGCGTCCGAAACCGCCCTGCATGAAGAACGCCGCATGCGCGCGAGCGATCTTCACACGCGAACAGCCTGCGCGTCCGAAACCGCCCTGCATGAAGAACGCCGCATGCGCGCCAGCGCTCTTCACACGCGAACAGCCTGCGCGTCCGAAGCGGCCCTGCGTCGGGAGGTCGCGTGAACACTCGCGACAGTCTCGCGCCTCGCCGCAACCGCAGATGTCCCGCATCAGGAGGATGCGTGGACACTCGCGCCCTCCCCGCGCACATCTTCGCCGCGTTTAAACCTGCCGTGCTTCAGGAGGTCGCGTGAGTGCGACGGACTCCGCACCGGTGTGGGTCATGGCCCACGCGCAGCGCACCCCCACGGCCTCGGCGGTGGACTCTCCGTGGACCCGGCTCACGTACTCGCAGCTCGCGGAGCGGATGACCGCGCTCGCGGGACACCTGCGCTCCTCGGGCGTCTCCGCCGGAGACAAGGTTCTCATCGCCCTGCCCCTCGGCTCGGCGGGCGCGGTGGCCGGGCTCGCGGTGCAGGCGCTGGGCGCGTGCGCGGTCGAGCTCGATCGTGAGACAGGCGCGACGTCCGTGGACGCCATCCTCGCGCAGACGGGCGCGCGACAGGCCTTCGTCTTCGGACAGGACGCGCGCAAGTGGACCGGGAAGCCCGGCCTGACACACGTGTATGTGATTCACGCCACGCGCCCACCGGAGCGGATGCTCCAGGCGCTCGCGCCCGCGACCTGCACGTGGGTGCAAGAGGACGGCGCGGTGGACCCCGAGGCCAAGGCTCCACCGCTGGACACCCTGCCCTCCACGCCCTCAGACGCCCACGCGTCCATCGTCTACACGTCCGGCAGCACCGGCACGCCCCGAGGCGTCATCCAGACGTTCGGCAACATCGCCGCCAACACGCGCTCCATCGTCGAGTACCTGGGGCTGTCCTCACGGGACAGGGCGCACCTGGTCCTCCCGCTGCATTACTGCTACGGCAAGAGCGTCCTCCAGACCCACCTGCTCGTGGGCGGCTCCGTCTTCCTGGATCCACGCTTCATGTACCCACAGGTCGTGCTGGAGGCGATGGCCCAGGAGCGCAGCACCGGCTTCGCGGGCGTGCCGCTCACCTTCGAGCTGCTCAAGCGGCAAGCCGGCGCGGAAGCCCTCTCGAAGCTCCGTCTGCGCTACGCCACCCAGGCCGGCGGCGGCATGTCTCCTGACACCATCCAGTGGACGCGCGAAGCCCTCTACCCCGCCGAGCTGTACATCATGTACGGCCAGACCGAGGCCACGGCGCGACTGAGCTACCTGCCCCCGACGCGGGCCGCGGAGAAGGCGGGCTCCATCGGCGTGGCGATTCCCGGTGTCGAGCTGCGCGTGGTCGGCGAGGACGGCAAGGCGCTCCCCACGGGCGAGACAGGCCACCTGGTCGCGCGCGGCGCCAACGTGACGCCGGGCTACCTGGGCGCCCCCGAGGAGACCGCGGCCATCCTGCGCGACGGCTGGCTGTGGACCGGAGACCTGGCCTGGCGCGACGCGGAGGGCTTCATCTTCCTGGTGGGACGCGCGAAGGAGATCCTCAAGGTCGGCGGCCACCGGGTGAGCCCGGCGGAGCTGGAGCATCAGCTCGCGAGGCACCCCTCGGTGCGCGAGGTGGCCGTCGTGGGAGTCCCGGACGCGCTGGGCGGCGAGGCGGCCTGCGCCGTGGTCGTGCTCCAGGAAGGAGCCGCAGTCGAGGAGGACACGCTGCGGCGCTTCTGCAGGGAATCGCTGCCGGCGCACAAGGTGCCCCGGCACGTGGTGTTCACGGACGCGCTGCCGCGAGGGCCCAGTGGGAAGGTGCTCAAGGCGGAGCTGCGCACCCAATATTCATCCATCGGTTCGTCGTGAAGGGTTCGAGAGGGGTCACACAATGAAGTTTTCCAAGCAGGTGCTGGAGCTGGACTGGGAGGCGAAGGCGGCCGAGCTGTCCGAGGGGCTGCGCGAGACGGTGCTCAAGAAGCTGCGCAAGCGCGGCCTCGTCGTGGCCATCTCCGGCGGCATCGACTCCGCGTGTGTCGCGGCGCTGGCCGTGCGGGCCCTGGGCCCCGAGCGCGTCTTCGGCATCCTCCTGCCCGAGCGCGACTCCAGCGGCTGGAGCTCGCAGCTGGGCCGCAAGCTCTGCGAGAAGCTGGGAATCAAATACCAGCTCCACGACATCGCCCCCATCCTCGAGGCCGCCGGCTGCTATCGCCAGCGCGACGAGGCCGTGCGCTCCGTCTTCCCGGAGTTCACCCCGGACATGAAGTGGAAGATCGTCATGCACGGCGACCGGCTCAACACGGACGCGGTGAACTTCTTCTACGTCGTGGTGCAAGTGAATGGCGAGGAGCGCCGCTTCCGGCTGCCGCCCCAGGCCTATACCCAGATTGTCGCCGCGACGAACTTCAAGCAGCGCACGCGGAAGATGATGGATTACTTCCACGCGGACCGGCTGAACTTCGCGGTGGCGGGAACGCCCAACCGTCTGGAGTATGACCAGGGCTTCTTCGTGAAGCTGGGCGACGGCGCTGCGGACGTGAAGCCCATCGCCGGCCTCTACAAAACCCAGACATATCAATTGGCCAGGCACCTGGGCGTCATCGACGAAATCACCAGCGGCGAGCCGACCACGGACACGTTCAGCCTCCCCCAGTCGCAGGAGGACTTCTATTTCTCCGTGCACTACTCGCAGCTGGACCTGCTCATGTGGGCCAAGAACCACGACGTGCCCACGGACGAGGCCGCGCAGGTGATGGGCCTGACGCCCACCCAGGTGCAGCGCGTCTACGACGACATCGACCAGAAGCGCCGCAGCACGGCCTACCTGCACTCGCCGCCGCTCTTGCTGGAGAAGGTGTCGGAGCTGGAGCCGTTCAAGCTCGGCTGAAGCACGACGCCGTGCCAAAGAGACGGGAGGCGCCCTCGCCTCCCGTCCCTCGCGAACAGGGCGACTACTCCTCCTCTTCGCAGACCTCAGCCTTCACCGGGATGTCCTTGCGCGCGTCGTCACGCACGTAGAGATACCCCTCGCGGAAATAGTCCTTCCCGCCCTGCACACGCATCACGTTGCGCTTCGCGTCGGTGACGGTCCACTTCAGCGTCTCGCTGGAACCGCTCGGATAGGCCACCTGCAGCGTCGAGCCGCCGCGGGCCTCGGACTTCACGGACTTCACCTGGCCCTTCAGGTCATCCTGGCCGAAGTCGATGAGGATGGACCCGGCCGCGTCCACCGTCACCGAGGGCGTGTTCGCCCCGCACCACTCCTCGATGAGGTAGCCCTTGCCCTTGCGGCGCACCTGGAGCCACTTGCCGGCCAGGGCCTTGAGCGCCCCGGACGACGCGGCCTCGACGCCGGCCGCCTGCGTCCCGCAGTCCAGCTCACCACCCGGCAACAGGCCCGTGACGACCTGTGTCCCCTTCACCACGCGCACGGGCACCACGTCCGGCAACGGTGACGCGGCGTGCGCCTCCACCTTGTCCCCGCTCACCACCGTGGGCCCCTGCCGACTCCCATCCAGCGGCTGCAGGCGCGCCTCGTTCGCCTTCACCGTGCACGTCGACAGCGCTCGACTGAATGGCCGCGAGAAGCTGTCCTGTCCGGACCACCCCGCCCCGCAGCAGTCCGTCCCAGGCCCCTTCAGCACCAGCTTGTTGGGCTCCAAATCCAGCGTCCATTTCCCCTGCGACTGGAAGGTCGTCAGGGCCCACGACTTCGGAGAGGTCTTCTTCTGGACAGCGAAGGTGCATTCACAGGCACCCATGCTCTGTCCCTGCGGAAAAGTTGACTCGTATTGAACGAGCGCCTGCCCATCGCCCCCCTCGAGCACCACGAGGGTGCCGCCCTGCTTGGCATAGACACCCGTGAGCGGCTGTTGCTGCGCGGCCGCGAGGCCCGCCCACAGACACAATGCCGCGCCAGTCACGAGTCCGTAACGCAGTGCATTCATTCGCGACTCCTTGTGTGGATTCACCCAGACAGGGCGACTCCTATCGCTCTCCGAACCCGGAAGTCAGGCCAAACCGACCTGGGTCGCCGCAACTCTTTTTCTCAGCCGCCGACAATCGGTCATCAGTCGTTCCCCCCCCCCTGTTCTCCACTCGTGGAGTGACCCCATGTCTCCTCGCATCGAGCGTCGCCAGCAGACGTACTCGCCCACCTCCGCACAGGCCGAGGGCCTGCCGCAGGGCCGCGACGCGCAGCTCAACCTCCAGCAGCTCTGGCCCTACATCGAGAAGTACGCGCAGAAGTACGGCGCGGACCCGAAGGTGCTCGCGGGCATCGTCGCGCAGGAGTCCTCGTTCAAGAACCACGGCGTGCACGCGGACGGCACGGGCCACGGGCTCATCGGCCTGGACGACAACGGCCTGCTGCCCTCGTTCGAGAAGTGGTCCGGCATGCAGGTGGGCCGGGGGGCGAACGCCAAGACGATTCCGCCCGAGAAGCAGATGGAGTTCCTGGCGAAGACGATTGGTGAGCTCACCAAGAAGCACGGCAGCGGCATGGCGGCCGCGCGCGAGTGGCACCGGGGCGCGGGCAACATGAACGACGCGCGGGGCTACGACTACCAGAACAAGATCCAGAACCACATGAGCCGGCTGTTCCCGGGCGGCAAGACGCCGAGCGGGACGACGGCCAACGTGCCCGACACCACGGTGGGTGGCACGGACACGTCGAAGCCGGGCAACAAGCCGGGGCTCTCGCCGGGCAAGACGGACGACTCGCGCACGCCCGTGGCGGCGTCGGACCGGGAGATCAAGAAGGGCGACACGCTGTGGGGCATCGCCTCCGAGCTCAAGGCCAAGGGCATGGAGGGCTCGCACTGGGATGTCATCAACCAGATCCGCCAGCTCAACCCGAAGATCACCGACCCCAACCTCATCTTCGCGGGCGACACGCTGAAGCTGCCGGGTATCGCGGGCAAGGACCAGAGCACCTTCACGCCGGGCACGAACAAGCCGGGGCCGGTGGACCTGAACCCCAAGCCCACGGGCCCGCAGGCCACGGACGGCGCCGCGCCAGTGACGGGTGACGGCCGCGTGGACCCGAGCAAGGTCCCGCAGATCAGCCAGTACAGCCCGGCGGGCAAGGACGGCTCGTATACGAATGGCCCGGCCAACTGCGGCCCCACGTCCATGGCGCAGATCGCGCGTGCCTTTGGATACGGCAAGGACATGACGGATGCCCAGCTCATCAACCACCTGGGCCGGATTGGCGGCACGTCGGGCAACGGCACGGACGTCAACGGCATCGCGAAGATGGCCAAGGCGATGGGCAAGGACGCCGTGACGAAGGGCCCAGGCGCCAACGTGGAGTGGATCGCCGACCAGCTCAAGCAGGGCAAGCTGGTGGTGGCCAACGGCGACTACCACGCGATGCCGCCGCACCAGAACGAGGGCCGCACGTCCGGCCACTACGTCACGGTGGCGGGCATGGATGCCAAGGGCAACTTCATCGTGCGCGACCCGGCGGACGCGAACGTGAAGACGATTACGCCCGAGCAGATGCGGCACTTCCTGAACTCCAACCCCAACGGCGGCTACCAGATGTCCATCGGGTGAGATGACCCGACTTTGGATGGAGTGAAGTAGGCTTCGAGCGGACCGGCACTCCGGTGAGGGTGTCGGTCCGTCCGCGTTTCCACACCCCGAGGACTCCCAGATGACGCAGAGCAAGCAGACGCAGACCTGCATTTCCTGCAAGAAGACCGAGGGCGGCGAGGTGGTCGGCTCCACCTATGTCTCCACGGGTGACAACGGGATGATCGTCCGCTTCTGGATGTGCGACGAGTGCGCTCTGCCGCTGGGTCCGGGTCAGGGCCCCATCGACATGGACGACCCGGCGAAGGCCGAGCAGCCCCGGAGCTGAAGCCGAGGGCCCTCGGGCGAGGAGCCGCGCGAGGGCCTGGCGCTCGGGGAGCCACGACGGGGTGGAGCGAGGTGGGCGCGACGGGGTATGGAATACGTCGCTGCCGTCCCCGTCGGAGAAGCCATGAACAAGCTACTGGGTCCCGCCTCCTTCGTCCTCGCCTCGGCCGCGCTCGCGGTGGCCCTCTGGGCCCCCGGGCGTGTCGAGGCGCCCTCCCCCTCCCAGACGCCCGAGCCCGTCGCCGAGCGGCCCGCGAACCAGGAGGCCCTGGAGCGGCGCATCCAGGCGCTCGAGGACACCACGCTGAGCCTGTCGCGGCGCCTGATGGAGCTGGAGAAGCAGCCCGGCACGGGTGTGGCGCCAGCGGGCGGAGGCACCGCGGTGGCGGCGGGCGAGCTGGAGCAGCTGCGCAACGAGGTGCGCGGGCTGATGGCCGGCGAGACGCTGACGACGGAGGGGGGGCGTGAGGCGCTGAAGGACGCGATGCGCTCGGTGCAGCAGGAGATGCGAACCGAGCAGCTCAACCGGCGCCAGGAGGAGTGGATGCAGGCGCAGGCGCGCGGGCAGGAGCAGCGCCAGGAGCGGGTGAAGCGGCTCGTGTCCGAGGCGAAGCTGAACTACTCGCAGGAGCAGGAGCTGACGCGCCGGCTGGAGCAGGAGGAGACCTCCCGCAACACCCTGTTCGACGAGGTTCGCGCCGGGACGAAGTCCGCGCGTGACATCCGCCAGGCACTGCGAGCCCAGCGCGAGGAGACGGACCAGGTCATGAAGGGAATGCTCGACGCGGAGCAGTTGGCCAAGTACCAGGTCATGCGGCGCGAGGAGCAGATGAACTCCCGCCCCCGTGGACCTCGCGAGGGGCGCTTCGGAGACCAGTGACGCAATGACTCACACGGAGGTCTGCGCTGGCAGGGACCAGACCTCCGTCGCCTCCTCGTTTCGTTTCAGACTCCAGCCCAACCGACGCAGGGCAATGACCTGCCGCTGCTTCTCGTAGCTCAAGACGTTGCCCCCTAGGCGGACTCCACGTCCTACCCGGGCGTCAATGCCTCGGCCCTCCCCTTTGGCCGCTTAGGGAACATTCATTGGCCGGTTTTGGGTGACCACTGAGGCTTTAGTCCGCCTCCATCAACCAGGCGGATCGCTCGCCCTTCAACCGGCCCGCCTCGTAACAGCAGGCGGCCGCTTATGGCTGCCCACCGAAGCAGCGCTCGGCGCTGCTTCTTCTTCATCCACCGCCTACCTTTGCCCTCGGGCAAGGCCTTCTCGCTCGCAGGTTTTCTGCGCACACAGAGCCGAACGGGAGGTGCCCCCTTCTCCCTCTTCCCGCCTGCTCCGCGTCCGCTTGCCCGCCAACCCGACCGAGAATCACGAACCTCGGTTTTGAGGGGGCTGGCTCTCATTCCGAGCGGCGCTCACGGTCGTTCTTTCAACCCAAGGGACCACCCGCATCAGGCTTGCACAAACAGACGGGCTTAGGACAGTGCGCAGGACTCTTTGGCTCAGGCCTGCCAGCGCAGAGTTCATCGCAGACGGGAGGACACTTCTCATCGCAGGCGGTCATCAAGCCGGCAACGCACGTCAACGCGAGAAGGATCAGGGTAGTTGTTCGCACTCAAGCACTCCATTCTCGCCAGGAACGCCTTTGCCTGGATCGTTGGGGTCTAGATTGTGATTCCAACCACAACTGTGAGCCATCTCATGAATCATCGCCTTGGCTTGGCATTCCGGGCTCATTTTTCGGCTGCACCAATGGATTTCCTTCGTTGGCTCAGCGCAGGTTCCAAGCTTCGCGTACCCTCCCAAGTCAGCTCGTTTGCCACAACGGATCTGGGTAGCGATGTCGCACGTGACGTGTGCATTCTCGATCTGCCTCAGGATGCACCAGAACAGTTCCTTGTCTTTAACGACACTGACGGTCTGTTCCATCATCCTATAGACCGCCTCCTCACTGGGGGTGTTCTCGCACTTCGGATGCTTCGAGTAGAGCCCGTTCGTGTCCGTGAAATACAACGCATTGTTGTTCGCGTACGCGTAAGCCGGAACGGACATCCCCTCCAATGCTCGCTTCTGAACGAAGATGGGGTTCTGCAGAATCGGCTCCGGTTGCAGGTACCTGCCAATGCTCGGGTCGTAGAAGCGGTTCCAGTTCTCGAAGAGGTCGGTTTCGACGTCGTGGTACTGGCCGGGGAGACGCAGCGGGGGCCAGAAGTGGGCGGCACCCGACTGGAAGCGACGGTACTCGTAGGCGGAGACGACGGCACCCTCGTAGGGCTTGGTGATGTCCGGCGCTCGTGGGGTGCAGGTGCAGGTCGGTTCGCAGCGGATGCCGTTGCAGTTGGAACCTGCGATACAGGACATGGCGGCTGAATTCGTAAGGGTGGAGCGGACGCCAGCGGCACCGGGTGAAAACCAACTCGTCCAGTTACGGCCCTGCTGATAAGAGTCGAGCATCGTCTTGACGACGCCGGTCGTGGCGTCGGTGATGCTGACCGCGTCCATCAGGTCGGCGAAAGGGCCGCTGGGGCAGTCGTAGGCATCGCGCCAGAGGTCAAGGGCATCGACGAGGACGCGCTGGCGCAGGGTTGTACCCGCGACGACGGGTTGCTTCATGACGACGCCAAAATGGGAGGTACTGGTGGTGTAGGGGTGAGGAGTTTCGTTGTCGACGCTGACGCGGTTGACGTGGCCGAGGGCGTCGTACTCGCCGACGCCGGTGACGCGGCCGAGGGAGTCGAGAGAGAGGACAGGCTTTCCGATGTAGTCGGTGACGAGGTGGTAGACGCCGCAGGAGGCGGCTTCACCAAGGCGTGCACAGTCAGAGGTTGCGTCGGAGAGATGGGCCCAGGAGGCGTCCAGCTTGCCGCGAATGACGGCGATGGGATGGCCATCAAGCCAGACATACTCGTCGATGGGGTGAAGGCCTGCGGAGAGAGAGGAGGTGTTGCCCTGGTCGACGAGGAGGTTGCGGCTGAGGTTGTAGAAGAACTCGTCCTTGATGCCAGTGGGATAGTGCTTGAGCCGGCGCTTGCCGAGAGCGTCGTAGAAGTAATTGTAAGTCAGGCCATTGACGTCGATGGCCTTGAAGACGGAATCGGTGGCTCCACTGGCGGAGGGTCCAGACGAGAATTCGAGGAAGAATGCGCTGGAGGCGGGGCCAGCGAGCCACTGCTTGCGAGAGACGCGGCCATCGGCATCGTAGGTGTAGGAGTAGCCGAGTTGAGCATTGGCCTGGGCGGAGATGCGCGAGGCGAGCAAGTCGGCCTTGACGCCACTGCCATAGGAGAGGGTCCAAGAGTTGGTGTCACCAGACTCAGAGACGTGGTTGCCTCGGCCGTCATGGCCGAAGGCACGAGCGGCGAAGGCGCCACCCTCGGTGGCAAGGGCACCCGTGGCGGCCGTGAGACGAAGCATGCCGTCGTAGGCATACGTCTCGGTGCGAGGAGACGAGGCGCCGAGGAGGCAGGAGTCGGAGCGCGAGAGCTGGTCGGCCTGCCAGGTGTAGATCTGCTTGAAGAGCGCACCGTTGCCGCTGCCGGGAGTGAAGTTGGCCCCGGAGGAGAGCGAGGAGACCCAGAGAGCACGGATGCGGCCCGTGGAGTCACCAGGCATGACTGGAAGAGCGGACGGGCAGGAGGAGGGAGCGCTGGAGGAGTTGTCTCCGAGGGCGTACTCGACGCTGCCGAGAGAAGAAGAGAAGTGGGTGCGGTAGCCGCGCAGTCCACCATAGGGCTCCCACGCCACCTGGGAGACGAGGGGCGTGAGGGAGGTCGCGCCACCAGAAGAGTAGGTCAGGACGTCGACACCCGAGACGCGGTCGGCGAGCGCTCCAGCACCGTAGGTATAGGTGACGGTGCGGCCATAGGGGTACGTCACCTGGGTGAGGTTGCCGTTGAGGCTGTAGCCGTAGAGCGTGTGGGGATTCTGGTAGGGCGTGGAGGGCGAACACGTGGAAGTCCCCACGCGCAGACGGACTTCCTTCACGACGCGGCCCCATGCGTCGTAGCTGAACCAGGTGCGGCCGAAGGAGTCATCCTGGAAAAGGAGCCGCCCACGGGTGTTGGCGAGGGCACCGCACGAGGCAGGGAGAGTGGCCGAGGCGTCATACCCCATGGCGAAGAGGCCCTCCGAGCCACCAGAAACCAAGGGGGAGAAGTGGGTCGTGGAGAGCATGCGGCCCAAGGTGTCGTAGGCGTAGCCGAGGTAGTCCTTGGGGGAAGCAGCGGCCATGGCCGGTGTCTGCTTCACGAGCACCTTGCCCAGGGCATCGTAGGTGAATCGCGTGGTGCCCGAGGCGATGCTGGTGCCAGTGGCAGGCAGCGTGACTTCCACGACGTATCCGAAGTCATCGTAGAGGTAGCGCGAGGCTTTGGTGGACGCAGTGGCAGTGGCGCAGTCCGTGGTGCTGGTGAGACCCATGTCCACGCTGATGGCGTTGCCGTGCGCGTCATACTTGATGCACGTGCGAGTGGTGGAGGAGCCAGTGGGGTGCTCATCCACGCGCACCAAGCGGTTGGCGCCGTCGAATTGATTCGCGACACAAGCAGGAGAAGTCGGCTGACCGTCAAGGCCCGCAGCGCACCAGGCCGGAGGCGAATTGTAGGCGATGCCAACACCCGTCTCATTGTCTGCGGCGTCAAAGCTCCTGGCTGAGACGAAGCTTCCAGCCCCGGCGCCGGTCTTCGCCCAGGTGGGGCGGCGGTGTGCATCGGCGGCAAAGGAGAGGAGCTTGCGTGTGTTGCCCGAGGCGTCGAGGAAACGCTCCTCCTTGACGGTGCCGTCAGGCCAGTAGGAGTACGCCACCTTCTCAACCCAAGAGGCGGCGGTGGGGGTGGAGGACTTGGCCTTCCACTGCAGCTTGTTGGTGAGGGTACCTCCAGTGCATCCCGAGGTCGTACCCTCGCGGAAGCAGAAGACCTCGTAGTTGCCTTGAGGATGGAGGATGGACGTCTGGTTCCCCGCGCTGTCGTAGCCGAAGAAGGTGACGACGTCGGGCTGTCCCGAGACGCGCACCGTCTGAGTCATCAGTTGCTCGTCCTGGTAGGAGAACAGGGTGGTGACGCCGTTGGCGTCCACGACCTCGGTGGGGTGACCGCTGGCGTCATAGGCGTTGTAGAAGGTCTCAAGAGGAGCTCCTGAGAGGCCCGCGGGGTACGAGGCCACCTTCTGGAGTTGGTTGCGGCGAGGCGTCGTCTCGGAGTCGGCCCAGTAGTAGCTGCGCGTGACGGGGAAGGTGGTGCCAGAGACGCAGTCGGTGGCAGCCTCGCTGGGGACGATGCAGGGGCCGCGCTTCTCAAGAGTGCGGCCGAGGGGGTCTGGAGTGGACTCGCCGGTGCGGGTCGTGAGGAAGAAGGTGGCGACCCAGCGCTGCTGGCTGCTCCAGGTGCCAGCGGCGGCGTTGAAGACGCGAGTCCAACCGGACTGGATGGTGGCTGCCCTCCGCCCGGAGGAGTCATAGCGGTGGAAGGTGCGGGCCTTCTGACCCGAGGCCCCAATGACGCTGGGCTTCTCGGCGGTGGCGATGAGCTGCTCCCCGTTGGGGCCGTAGGTATAGGAGAAGGTCTCCTCCTCTAGGGCACCGGTGCCCGTCATGTCGGTAGCGCCCTTCTTGACGCTCGTCATCTCGAGGATCGATGCAGGGATACCGGTGCCAGAGGCGGGCGAGGCGTGTGTGTAGACCTCCCAGAAGTCGCGCTTGTTCTTGCGAGCCCGCTCGTGGGCAGGAACGCCAGCAGAGGCGCATTCCCACTCGTAGCGCTCGGTGCCAGGGCTGCACGCGCCCAACGTGCCGCAGGAATCCGTCGTCTGGTAGAGACGGGGCGAGTTCGTCTGGTCGGTGTTGGCGAGGGTCTTGATTGTCCGAAGAAAGCCCGGGGCTCCCGCGACACCGTCTCCGCGGCCGGCGGTGGTATCCGTGGTGGTCACCGCCTGGGGCTGAATCCCGCAGCAGTCGCTGCCCGACTCGCAGGAGGAAGTCGAGGGAACGCCAATCGTCAACTGCCCGCCAGGGGAACTCGCGGTGGTCACGGAGCCATTGGCACCGTAGTCATGGCGAGTCACCAACATGTTGCCTACAGAGGACGTCAGGGCGGCGCCGGAGTAGGTGTAGCCGAAGACCTTGCTGCCCAGGGTGGCCTGGGCGACAAGGCCTGGTCGCTCCACGCTGCCGGAGTCTTGGGCATAGGAATAGATGACAGAAGGACTGGATTCACCCCGGCGCGTCACGCTGCGCACGACGCACTCCGAGGCACCATGGACGGACGTCAGTTGCGCATACTGGAAGTCGAGAGCACCCGAGGGAGTGGTGATGGATGAGAGGTAGGGGACGCCGGCCGCGCTGCCAGGGGCTCCGGAGGGACAGGTGAGACCGGAAGGGGCCGAGTAGCTGTGAGAGGCCTGCAGGATTCCGGATGGCGAGACAATCCGGCTCAAGAAGAAGCGTTCCTGGCTGTCGGTGCCAACGTGCTTCGCCTCGAAGTGGAACTTGCGGCCGGTGGTGTCCAACAAGCTGAATCCGAGGGTCGTGCGCTGAAGGCGCTCACGCTTGTTGAGAGAACCTCCGAGGGCGGTGGCGGTGCAAGTCGCTCCGGCGCAGGGGATGAATCGGATGACCGCGCCGGTGCCCTTGACGACAACCCACTTGGAGGACCCGACGAAGACGAAGTTATAGTGGTTGTGCCACCAGTTGAGGGACTGGGCCTGGGCAGCGCTGCTGCCGAAGGGCTTGGGGACGGACTTCACCAGCTTCTCAAGCAGCCATGCGGAGTCGGAGGAGGTGTAGTGGCGCGTGAGCTTCACCGTGTCGCCGCTGTTGTTGAGGCTGAGGTCCGTCTCATTGATGCGGCTCTCCCCGGTAGCGGCGTTGACGGGGGAACCCTCGTTGCCGGGGGAGCCAGTGGCAGGCAGCGGTTCGTCGTTGGGGCCGCACCGGCAACCGCTATCACCGCAGTCAAGCGGCGGCTTGTTGCACCCATCTGTGCAGGTTGTCTCTGGAAGGCCGGCACTGGTGCACTCTACGGGGGCGCCCTGGGAGTCCTTGAGGGAGCGAGAGCAGCACTTGGCACGCCAGAGGCCGGAGACATAGACGGGTTCGCTGGCGAAGTTGCAATAGGGGTTGTCGCTGCAACTGGTTGCGTCGGAACAGGCGTACTCATCGCCGCATGCGCATCGGATTTCGACGTTCCCGGTTCCGCATGAGTAGCTGAAACCGCTGCAGGCCCCCTGGGCCTGGCTGGTGGTGGGCAGTAGCCCCAGGAATAGGAATAGTGCGAGGAAGCAGCCTCGAGGAAGCACGGAAGGTCTCCATCCGTCTGACGGAGAGTAGGCTCTCACGACAGCGGTGACAGGTTGAATGGGAAGGGGAAGCGAAAGAGTAAGTCCGGAGCGGAGGACTCAGGGCTGGGGCGAGGCAACGTCGCTGGGGGGACTCCAACCAGCCGGCGGCACGCAGAATCGCTCCGCCGAGGAGGGGAGGAACTGGTTGCAGTTCCATTTCGGAGGACAGTGCTGTGGTTTCTCGCAGGAGCGGCTACAGGCGTAGCCTGCTTGAGAGGAGTCTCTACGGGCCGCCACACGAAGGCACAAACCCGAGGCGCAGTCTGAGTGCTCACCTTGAGTGCAATCGCCACCAAGCGGAAGCTGTCCGGTTCCAGCTTTCGTTGCCCTGTGCTCGGTTAGGATGGGGGGCGCCTCGTCGGCGCGGTCCTGTTCCGGATGCTCAGTCTTTTCGCAACCTGCAAGCGCGAAAAACAAACAAAAGAAAAACAATCGATGACCACTGCCACGCACTTGCATGTCCACTCTCTCAATTTTCGAGCATCTAAACTCAAACCTGGGGCGAGGGGTCAATGTTTTTCTGTGAAGCGGTTGCCCCACGCAATGCAAGCGGCTCAATTCTAGAGGGCAGGTCCCCTTTTTGTTGTTGAGCGAAGTGGTTGATGGAGAGCGCGGTCGCGACGAGCGTTGGTTGCCGGAAAGGAATATTGCAGTCCACACGGACTCCAGCAGCGAGCCGGATTCTAGCGCGCCGCGCTGCGTGAAGCCATCCACGGAGCTCTGAGAGGACGGGGCGCGGTGTCTGGGGTTGATTAGAGCAGGGACATGCCGAGGTAGCGGCGGTCATCCCAGACGTCGGAGACTTCAAGTGCGACGGCGATGATGAGAGGCGCAGGGCGCTGTCTAGGTCCGGAACGGCGCCGACGCCGCCAATGCGGCGATTGACCTCGCCGTGAAGTCGCTCCAGGCCGGAGCCTCGAAGATGCTTTGCCCAGCCGTCCTCTCTGCCTCCAGGGGGCCTTGGCGAGCACGTTGCGGATGCGGATGAGGCGCACAAAACTATATTATTGAGGTGACGGTGCGGCAGCGTTCCGCTGGCAGTCGCTCCCGCGCCCGCGCAAGCTCTGCGTCCACGACATCGGGGCAGGTTCACAGCCCGCAGAAGCGAACTGCGCTTGAGCCAGGACACAGCATGCTCGCGAAACGATGCCATCCTTGCTGGTGGCCACGTCTACTGCTTTAGCTCAGGCGGCATCCGGCGCGGGTCGCAAGCAATCCCCGGGCACCCTTTGCTGTCGCCGCAGCTCCCATCGCAGCACGGGTACTGACCTGCCGGGCAGACCGTGCGCCCCGCGTCCACTTCCGGCTCCACCACCCTGGGGCGCTCCTTCGGCTCCGGCGCGTCCGCCGACGCGGGGGCCTCCGTGCCAGGCGCCGTCACCGCCTCGGGCGCCGAGGCGGCGTCACGACGCTGCTCCTCCCCTCCCCCCTTGCACCCGAGCGCCCACACCATCGCGACACAGCCCGTCCAGCGCAGGGCCTGATTCCACGTCCTGGTCATCCGCATCCTCGCTTCCTACCCGAGCACTTCCAGCACGGGCCCGTGGAAAAACAAGGGGCGGCCCCGGAAGACCTCCCGGGACCGCCCCTCACACTTCGCTCGCCGACCTCACACGCGGGCCGGCGGGCTCATTTCCTTACTTGCGACGACGGCGCAGCGCGAGGCCCAACATGGCCAGGGCCGGCAGCAGCGCGCTGGTGGCGCTGCCACCCGCCGCGGTGCAGCCGCCGCTGTCCGTCAGGTTGCGCACCGTCACCGCCACGTCGACCGTATCGCTGTTGGCCACGCCGTCGTTCGCCCGGACGCGGAACAGGAAGATGGTCGTCTCGGAGACCTCGGGCGCCACGAAGTAGGCCTGGGCCGTCTCCGCGCCATCCAGCTTCACCGTGGGACCCGCGACCTGCACCCAGCGGTACGTCAGCTCGTCGCCGTCGGCGTCCGTGCCCGTGGCCGTGAGCTTCACGCCCGAGCCCTCGTGCACCGTGTAGCTCGACGTCGCGCTCACCACCGGCTTGGTGTTGGTGCGCGTCACGGTGACAGTCACCGTGCGCGCCGCGCTGGCCTGGCCCGCGGCCGTGGCCACCAGGCTGAACGTCAGGTCGACGGAGTTCCCCGTCACGCTCGGCGCCGTGAAGGTCGCGGTGGCCGAGTCGGCCCCCGTGAGCGTCACGGACGGACCCGCCGTCTGGGTCCACGC
Organism: Myxococcus sp. AB025B; assembly: GCF_006518215.1. NCBI lineage: Bacteria > Pseudomonadati > Myxococcota > Myxococcia > Myxococcales > Myxococcaceae > Myxococcus > Myxococcus sp. AB025B. The sequence goes on along the minus strand of NZ_SRLW01000007.1, from coordinate 13,521 downwards.
GTAGGTGATGGTGTCGCCATCCTCGTCGGTGGCGCTGCCGTTCAGCGTCACCTGGCTGCCCTGGTTGACCGTCTGGTTCACACCCGCGTTTGCCACGGGAGCACGGTCCACGTTGCGCACGGTGATGGTGAGGGTCGCCGGAGCGCTCGCGGCGATGCCGTCGCTGGCGACCAGGGTGAAGGTGAAGGCCGTGTCCGCCGTCACCTCGGGAGGCGTGAAGGTCGGCGTGGCGCTGGTGTCATCATCCAGCTCCACCGCCGGGCCCGCCGTCTGCGTCCAGGCGAAGTCGAGCGGCTCGCCGTCCGCATCCGAGGAACCCGTCGCGTCGAGCGTGACGCTGCCCGAGCGCTCGTCCACTGTCGTGGGGCCGTTGTCCTTCACGCGGGCCACCGCGATGGGCGCCGCGTTCACGTTGTTGACCAGGACCTGCACCACGCGCGGGTGGCTGGAGTCCGTGCCATCGCCCACCACGAGTTGGAACGTGAAGATGGTGGCCGCCGGAACCTCCGCCGTGAAGCTCGGGGTCGCCGTGTCGGCGCCCGTGAGCGTCACCGCGGGGCCGCCAATCTGGGTCCACGCGTACGTCAGCGTGCCGCCGGCGACGGCATCCGGGTCGAAGCTCGCGGAGCCGTTGAGCGTGATGACGCGCAGCGTGCGCGTCCCATCCGGGTTGACGATGTACTCCGTCACCGTCTGGGAGATGCCCGGCTCGGCGATGGGCGCAACGTTGCACGTCCCGGAGCCCGCCTCGGCGACGCGCGAGTAGAACGGCGTCGAGTTGGTGATGCCGCGGACGCGGATGTTGGCCACATCCCAGCCGTACGCGCCCACGAAGTCATCCGTGCCCAGGCGGAAGCGCAGACGCACCTGGTGACCGCCGAAGACGCGACGGAAGTTCGTCTGCGCCGGGATGAAGCTGGGGTAGTTCGTGCTCATGCGCACGTAACCGGGCCAGCCGCCCACGTACGGGTTGCCCGTGTCGATGTTGCCCTGGTTGGTGAGCAGCAACCGCTCGGCCGCCGTCAGGTAGAGGTACCAGTTCTCCCACGGCCCCTCGTCGACGGAGACCTCGATGACGCCCGCGTCGAAGTGCACCCAGCGCCCCTGGATATATGCCGATTCGAACGAGTGGCGGTGGAAGAAGGAAAGGATGAAGTCCTGACCCTCGGCGACATTGAACAGCGGCGACGTCAGCCGGATGTCACGCGACTCCGACTCATTCGCCGCGTGCCAGTAGCCCGTGGTCGCGTGGCCGTTCTGCCACAGCGGACGGTAGTTGAAGGTGGAGTTCGTCCAGCTCGTGTTCTGCGTCTCGACGTAGTCCGTGTCCGACGAGTTCGCGACCTCGTCGTAGTTCACGTTGGTGCGGAACTCGTGGACCGTCCCCCCCGGCAGCAGGGTGACGGGGAACGTCAGGTCCACGCCCACGACGGCGAGCGCGCCATTGGACTGCGCCGGCGCGGCCGTCAGGGAGACCGGGATGGTCGCCACCGCGGTGCCACCGCGCGCGATGTTGCCGAACGTCAGCGTGTTGCCACCACCGAAGGTCGCCTCGACACCCGCGCTCGACTCGTTGAAGGCCGCCGTGGCCGTCACGCCCGCGACGTTGTCGGCGCCCACGTTGCGCAGGGTGACGCGCAGGAGGCCCGTCTCGCCGGCATCCAGGATGCCGTCCTTGTCACAGCCCACGGAGGAGTCATCCAGCGTGACGCTCACGACCTCGAGCGCGTTACCGGTGTGGTAGCTCTCCACCACGCCGATGTGGTCGGCGCTGTCGCGGTCCGCCACTCGGGCGCCGAAGCCGGCGCCGCGCTTGGCGAACGCGGCCACGAACCGCTGGTAGTCGGCGGGGTCGGCCGCGGCGACGACGGACAGCAGCGCGTCACGACCCTCGAGGAAGGTCGGCGACGACGGGGTGGCCTTGTACGACGCCACCAAGTAGCGCTTCATGCGGTCCTGCGCCTCGCCGAACGGGTGTGCGTTGAGCAGGCTGGCGTAGCACTCCCACAGCATCGTGGCCCAGACCTCGCCGGAGTTGTGCACCTCGGCGTTGTTGGAGCCCGCGTAGTCGGGGTTCGACGGGACGTTGGCGGGAATCGTCGTGCCGTCCGCCATGTGGCGCAGCGTCAGGCCGTTCTTGGTCAGGTCCGTGCTGAACGGGACGCGGCGGATGCCCCAGTAGTAGCCGTTGTTGCGGCCACCGGCCTGGGTGTAGCCCGCCATGCCGTACGTGCCCTGCCAGTTGTTGTTGCCGGCGCGGTTACGGTCCTCCTCGCGGACGGACAGCAGCATCGCGTGGAAGTCGCCCCAGCCCTCGCCCATGGAGCCGCCCTGGTTGTTCGTCAAGCCAGAGCCGTTACCCACGAGGCGGTTGGAGATGTAGTGCCCCCACTCGTGCGCGATGATCTCGTTGTCGAGCGTACCGTCGCGATCCAGGTCCGCGTTGCGGCGCATGCGGCCCTTGACGGCCGCCGTCGCCAGCGCCCCGCGCCAGCCGTCGCCGTCCGGCTTGGTGACGAGCAGCGCGGGAATGGTGATGGCGTTGTCGACCGCCGCGACGCCGCTGGCGCCCATGGTGGTCATCACGCCCGTGGCGCTGTTGGTGATGATGACACCCACCGCGCCCGCGCGCTGGGCGTTCAGGGTCTTGTACGCGAAGCCACAGCTGCCGCGCTCGATGAGGGCGATCTTCCCCTCGAAGGGCTTCTGGCCGCCGTAGGGGTCCGTGCCGTTCTCATCCGAGCAGCCCAGCCGGTAGGCCGTGGCCGTCTTCGGGTCCGCGTGCGTGGGCGGCTCGACGAAGTCGGCGCTGACGTCGTAGACCGTCCGGCCGAACGACGCGTTGTACGTCCCGTAGCCCCGGGCGATGGGCGACGGCTCGGAGACGGTGAGCTCGGCGACGCCATCGAAGATGTACTGCTGCATGCGGGGACGCGCGCCGTCGGCCGGGGTGGCCATGTTGGCGTTGTTGCGACCGCCGAAGTCCTGCGCCTCGACGCGGAGGCTGTCGCCCTCCAGACCGCCGCGCCCGTAGTTGCTCATCTGGGCGTTGCCGGAGGCCTCGTCGAAGCCCGCGTCGTAGAACCAGTCGTGCAGGAAGTTGGTGACGTAGAACAGGTTCACCACCGCCGCCAGTCGCTGCTCGGAGCTGGACGCTGGGGACTTCGTCACGTCGAACGTGTAGTCGAACGTCCGCGAGCCCGCGTTGCTCAGCGGCGCGCGCAGGTCGATGCCCTCCTGGTAGCCGTCAGTGCCGCCCAGGTCCGCGTACGCGTCGACGTTGTTGCCCGTCGTCACCTGCGCGTTGGCCGGCAGCCACGGGTCGTCCTTGCTGAACGGGAAGTTCTGCAGGGTGACCAGGTTGGACGGGTTGTCCAGGGGCTCCTGGTGGCCGTCGGGCGTGCCCGTGGGGTGCGGCGTGGCGTCGTTGCCCTGGGGACCGTCGTAGGGCAGCTTGGTCGTCGGGTCCGCCCACACGCGGTAGGTGAAGGCCTCCGACTTCGTCAGGTCGTGCTTGAAGAGGACCGAGCCGTCCTGCGCGTTGACCACGAAGGCGACGTAGTTCGCGTCCGGGTTGCTCGCCAGGCCCGCGTTGATCTCCACGTAGTACGCGGGGACCAGGCCGTCCGGCAGCGGGAAGAGGACCTTCTTCGCGCGCGGCGCATCGCCAAAGCCGTGCGTGGAGAGCAGGTTGCGGTCCACCGAATAGTGGCTGTAGTCGCCCTGCGAGCCCGCGGGCGCCAGCGCCCGGGCGTCCAGCGACGCCCCCGTCACGTCCTGGAACGCGCGCGCAATCGCCTGCGGCGCGGAGACGCGGAAGGCCGAGGCCTGGGCGTTCTTCTCGTCATCCTTGTTGCGCGGCTGGAGGTAGCCGGAGATGGCCACGAGCTGCTGGCTCGGGTCCATCACCACCTTGACCTCGTTGCGGAACACCTCGATGCCGTTGACCCGACGACCGTAGGTCGCGATGACCGCGCCGTCGTTGTCCTTGGGCAGGTGAACCTGGCGCAGCTCCGCGCCATCCACATCCGCGGAGCCCAGGCGGTACAGGTCCGCCACGCCACGCAGGTGCTCGCGCGCCGAGGCATTGACGCTCGCCTTGGTCAGGGGACGCGCGGCCTTCGGGGCCGACGTCGCGTTCAGGGCGCGCTCGCTGAAGACGAACGTCGGGACGCCCAGGCGACCTTCCACGCTGTTGATGCGCAGCCCACGCTGGGATGCGTTCGCCGCGGACGAAGGCAGGGAGCGATCCGCCGGGGAGCGGAGGAAGGCATCGACCGAGGCCCCTCGCGCGGAGACCGGCGGGGACCACATCAGCACGGCGAGCACGGCGCTCACTGTGCCCATCCAGAGACGCTTCATGAACGACAACCTCTTTCGGGGGTTTGAGGAGGAGGGCCCCTCGCCGTCGGACGCCTGCTCGGCTGGGGCGTCCAGAGGTTATTTACTATTTTGTTATGAACACAATAGGCCCCCCTGAACTCACTCCCTCAGGGTGCCAGCAAACCCAGGATAGACGCTAAGCCTGACGGCCAATGCCAGGAATTCACGTCTAGGATTATTCCCAGACGCGAATCCGGGCGCGCGGCGTCACCCGAAGGGGGGCCGGGCGTTGTGGCCGATGACGAGCATCTCCTCCGGGTGCGTCTCCGCGCGAGCATACGTCAGAAGCGCGGCGAGGCTATCGGAGTGCTTGGGGGCGGCCGTCTCCAGCACCACCTCCTCGCGGTGGGGATGGAACAGGTCCTCCTTGCCCAGGTTCTGCTCCTGCCACCGGCGCCAGCCCGGCAGCGACGAGCCCTTCGCGGGCTGGAGGCCCACCACCTCATAGCCCTGGGGTGTGAAGGCGCGGTGCAGGCCCACCAGCGTGGCGCCGGTGCCGAAGCCGCACACCACCCGCCGCACGGAGGGGAAGGCGTCCCGGACGAAGTCGCGCAGCTCGCCCGCCCAGCCCTCCACGCACCCCACGAGGGCGCCATTGGAGAGCTGGCGGGGCCAGCACCACCCCTGACGCTCGTAGCCGAGGGCCACCTCCCAGGCCTCGGACAGCCGGCGCACGGTGCGCACCTCGCCGCCGAAGCCCTGGTCCCTCAGGTACGCGGCGCCGGCCGTGTCGGTGAGCGCGAGCACGGGCAGCCCCCGCTCGCGGCCCAGCGCGTCGAGCGCGAGCGAGGACGAGGAGCCGGACAGCTCCACGAGTCCACACGCACCCTCCGGCACCGTCTCCAGGTAGCGGGAGAAGGTGAGGTATTTGAGACCACCGGAGGGAAGCTCTCCCCCCCACAGCACCACCGGCCCTTCGGGGGACAGCCGTGACAGGGGAAAGTGCATGGGCGGACCTCCCTCCATTGAGTGAGGGCCCCGCGTGGACTCCTCGGGCCCACGACGCAAGCTCGGCACCCTCTTGCATCGGCGGCCAGTCCCCTCCCCTCGCGGCTGTCATCCCGTGGACCGCGAGCCCGGCCGTCCGCCCGCCAGGGACACTGGCCCTGTCCCCGGGGGTGATGTGAAAGCGCTCCGGAAGCCAGGGGCTGTGCGATAGTGGCCCGCAGCGAAAACACATGCTGCGCCGGCTCCTCCCCACCCTCGTGGCCCTGGGCTGTGGGCTCCTCGCCCTCGGTTGGGGGCTGGTGAGCCTCCAGCGCATCTTCACGCGCGAGCGTGAGGACGCGCACGCGCAGGTGCGCTCGCGCCGGGACGCGCTGGCGCACGCCGCCACGGAGTCGCTGCGCCAGGTGCTCGCGCGGCAGTTGGAGGAGCAGGTCTCCGCCATCCACGCCGCCGTGGACAACCCGCTCGCGCCGGGCGAGGGCTTCTACCTCCAGTTCCGCGGCCACCAGTTCCTCCCCCGCCTCACCCGTCCCCTGCCCGGCCACGACATGCCCGCGCGCGCGCTGTACGAGACGCTCGCGGACCACCTCCGGGACGGCGCCACGCCCGGCCCGTGGGAGGCGCGCCTGGCCCGGCTGCGCGCGGCCGAGTCCGCGCTCCGGGAGGGCAGCCCCGCGCGCGCCACGGCACTGGTGGAGGAGCTCTTGCGCTACCACGCCACCCACACGCTGCCCGCGGACCAGGAGCTGCCCTTCCTGCTGCTGGCGGTGGAGCACCTGCAGCAGGGGGCCCGCTCCATGCCACTGGTGCGCTCGCTGCTTCGCGAGGGGCTGCCGGAGGAGTTCGGCGGCATCGGCCGCGGCGCGGGGCTTCAGCGTGACCTGCTGCGCGAGCGCTCGCGCTTCACGCAGGCGGACTTCGACTTCCTGCAGGCGCGCATCCTGCTGTTGAGCAGCGCCCTGGGCGAGCCCATGGGGGACTTCCTGGAGCGCGCGCGGGAGACGGGCGCGGGCGCGCTGGTGATGCCCGAGCAGTTGGTGGAGCCCACGCTGCTGGGCCAGCAGTGGTACGTGGAGCCCCGGGGCGAGGTCGTCTATGGCATCGCGGTGGACATCGCCGCGCAGCTGGTCCCCATCGCCGAGGACATGCGGGCCCGCGGCCTGTTCGGCAACGGCGGTCAGGTGCGGCTGGTGGGCGACCGCCCGGCGATTCCGGTCCGCGAGCTGCCGGTGCGCGTGGACCTGCCCGAGTGGTCCCGCGCCGAAGTGGACATCGAGGCGCGCTACGGCCTGAAGACGCTGCTGGTGGCGGTGTGCGGCGTGCTGGCCGCGGCCATCGTCGCGCTCGCCGTCGTGTCGCAGCAGCGCAAGTACCGCTTCCTCGAGCTCAAGAGCGACTTCGTCGCCACCGTGTCGCACGAGCTGCGCACGCCCCTGGCCTCCATCCGGCTGATGGGTGAGACGCTGGAGCGGAGGCTGGCGCACGCGCCCGAGGTGCGCGACTACCCGACGCGCATCGTCCAGGCCGCGGACGGGTTGCACTTCCTGGTGGAGAACATCCTGTCGTTCAACCGCATCGACAAGGGGCGCTGGACGCTGCGGCCCTCTCGGGTGCGGCTGGAGGAGCTGGTCAACCCGCTGCGCGATGACCTGGCCGCGGCCACCTCCACGCCGGTGGAGCTCACCACGGACCTGAACGACGCGGAGCTGGAGGCGGACCCCACGCTCCTGCGACTGCTCTTCTCCAACCTGGGCCGCAACGCGTGTGCCTACAACCAACGCACGCCGGTGCGCCTGTCGGTGAGCGCCCGGGTGATTGAAGGCCACGGCTGCACGGTGCTCTTCCGCGACAACGGCGTGGGCATCCCGGATTATGAATGGGAGAACGTCTTCCAGGACTTCTATCGGTTGACGCCTCCCGGACAGGATGTCCACGGTAGCGGCCTGGGACTGGCGCTCTGCCGCAAAATCATGAAGCTGCACCACGGCGACATCCAGGTGGCCTCGTCCACGCCCGAGGGCACCACATTCGCGCTGACCTTTCACGAGCCGCGTCGATGACCACCACCTCCACACCCTCCACCACCCGTCCCACCATCCTCATCGTCGAGGACGACGCCCACCTGCGCGTGGGCCTGCGGGACAACCTGCTGGACGAGGGCTATGTCGTCTCCGAGGCCCCGAGCGCGCGCGACGCGGAGCCGCTCCTGCGCGAGCGCGAGTTCGACCTGCTCATCCTGGACGTCATGCTCCCGGGCGAGGACGGCTACAGCTTCTGCCGTCGCCTGCGGGCGCAAGGGGTGAAGAGCCTGGTGATGATGCTCACCGCGCGCTCGCTCGAGGACGACATCGTCCGGGGGTTCGAGGCGGGGGCGCAGGACTACCTCACCAAGCCCTACCGACTGAGGGAGCTGCTCGCGCGGGTGGGCGCGCTGGTGCGCCGCGCGGGCACGGCCCCGGCGCAGGTGACGACGTTCGGCGGGTACTCGTTGGATTTGGGACGTCGCACGGTGACGAAGCCGGATGGCGTGGGCGTGGAGCTGACGCGCACGGAGTTCGACCTGCTCGCCTACCTCTTGCGTCACCGCGAGCGAGCGCTGCCCCGCGGCGAAATCCTGGACGCGGTGTGGGGCCGCGACGTGGTGGTGGACCCGCGCACGGTGGACAACTTCGTCTCCAGTCTGAAGAAGAAGCTCGGTTGGACGAGCGCCTCCGGTTTCAGCATCCACACGCTGCGCGGTGTGGGGTACCGGATGGAGGTCTCGTCACCATGACGCAACCATGACCGACAGATGGACGGCCCTTCGCCATCGCGCCCCCGGGACTCCGTAGTTTGAATCCTGCGTGGACGGGGCGCTCCGAAGCCAAGACGCCCACGCCGGAGAGACGCCGCATGGCGTGGTGGACCTCCGGGAGCGCCCATCGGGGAGGAGGCCTTCCATGTTCAAGTCTGTCATCGAGCGGCAGAGAGCTGGGCGTCTGGGTGCTGGGATGTGGTGGTCCGGCGCGGTGCACGCGGCGCTCTTCGGCGCGGTCCTGGTCATCTCCGCGCGGCCCGCCGAAGTGCCACCCGAGCCGGAGCCGGATATCGTCATCAAGCTCGCGGCGCGTCCGCAGGTGGCCAAGGGCTACGCAGCGCCGGCGCAGCCCAAGACGCAGGCCCCGCCGCCCAAGACGCGCAAGCCCAAGCGCGACACCTTCCCCACGCAGATCAACCCGATGCCGGTAGATCCCAAGCCCGTCGACGTGGATCCGGAGCCGGTGGCGAACACCACGGACACCGGGGACACCGAGCCCACGGGCGTCCCGGGCGGGCATCCGGAGGGAGACCCGAACAGCACGGTCATCGGGTTGCCCTTCGTCCCCGGGTTGCCTCCGGGCGGAGTCGGAGATGGCACCGGTGAGGACGTCATCCCGTTCGGCGGAGGCATGACGCCGCCGGTGCTCCTGGGCGGCCAGCCGCTCGACTACACGGAGCAGGCCCGCGTGGCGCGCGTGGAAGGCACGGTCATCGCCAAGTGCGTCATCACCCGCGAGGGCGACGTGCGCGACTGCCGCATCATCAAGGGCATGGCACACATGGACGAGCACGTCACGGAGGCACTGCACACCCGGCGCTACAGCCCGGTGAAGTTCCAGGGCAAGGCCGTGAGCGTCTCCTACGTGTTCACGCTCCGCTTCAAGCTGCCGCGCTAGTCACGCGGCCCTCGCCTCACAGGTCGTACTTGCCCACCGATGACGCCGGCACCAGCACGTGCTTGAGCACGTAGGTCTTGAGGCGCTGGCGCATGTCGTCATCGAGGGTGAGCACGACCTGGGGGTGCACCCGGGCTCCCACCTCGAAGAGCACGGCCTGCATCAACAGGCCCTCCTCGGTGATGCGGGAGAGCCGCTCCAGCGTGGGGTCCGAGCGCTCCGTCTCGCCCTTCTTCTTCTGGTTCTCGTGGACGAGCAGCGCCGAGCCCAGGCACTCCATCTCCTCCAGCGACGTGAAGTGCTCCTTCGTGGTGCCTGTCATCTCCTGGCGGTGTGACGGCTCTCCCAGCCACAGCGCCTTGCAGTTGGCGAAGGCGAACCACGCCGGGTCGTGGTCGGGGTCGAACTGGATGGAGATCTCCTCGCCGTCCCGCTCCGCGTAGCCACGAGGGACGATGACGTCCTCGCGCACCACCAGCCCCAGGCCCGCGTTGGCGCGGAAGAACTGGCGGATGACGGGGTAGCGAGGGTTGAGCACCAGGCACCACGCCCACGACTCCAGGGCCTCCTCGAAGCGTCCGAGCCGCGCGAGCGCGTTGCCCAGGAAGAACCACGAGCGGTGGTCATCCGGGTTGAGGCGAGTGGCCTGCTGGTAGTGCCCCAGCGCGGTGGCCGAGTCGCCCGCGAAGTACGCCGCGTCACCGCGGAAGTTCCACGCGAAATAGCACTGCGGGCACACGCTCGTGGCCTTCTCGTACAGCTTCCCCGCCTCCGCGTAGCGCTTGGCCTGGAAGTGCGGCTCCGCCTCGTCGAGCAGCGCTCGCGCCTCGGGGCTCTCGGGCCACTCGACGATGACGCGCTCGCCGCCCTGCTCCACCACGCGCGGCGCCTCGAGCACCTGCACGCGCTGCGGCCACAGCTGGTCCGCCCAGCCACCCGGCGGCGAGTCCTTCCCGTCGATGCGATACGTCACCGGCGAGTCCTCGAGGCGCTTGATGATTTCGGCGGGATTGAGGAACGGCGGCCGCTTCGAGGGCTCCGGTGCAGCGGCGGCCTTGGGCTCCGGGTTGCTCCTGGGGGCGGAGGCGCAACCGGCCACGAGCACGAGGCAGAGGACGGCGAGGAGGCGGTGCACGGGAGCCCTTTCAGTGAGCAGTCGACAACAGTCTACGCCCTCCCCGCTCCAGCCTCCTGGCTCCGGCCTCGAATCGAAACGATTTCCCCGCACGAATTCCACGGCTCGGCCCGGGCGAGTCGAGGCGCACACCCGTGTCGGGAGCCCCACCCTTGTGACGAAAGAGTCGCCCCATTGGCGTGGCCCCGTTAGGAGGTCCGCCCCTGGACTCGACCTGGAGATGTCGGACTTGGATTACGACGTGGTGGTGGTGGGCGCGGGGTTCGGAGGGCTCGCCACGGCGCTGGAGCTGAGCCGGCGAGGTGCGCGCGTGGCGCTGTGCGAGTCGCTCAGCTATCCCGGGGGCTGCGCCAGCACGTTTCGTCGCGGCGGCTTCGCGTTCGAGTCGGGCGCGACGTTGTTCTCCGGCTTCGAGCCGCATCAGCTCTTCGGCCGCTGGATTCGTGAGCACGCGCTGGACGTGACGGTGGACTGGCTGGACCCCGTGGTGGAGCTGCGCACACCGGGGCTGCGGTTGCCGGTGACACGAGACCGGGCCCGCTTCATCGAGTCCCTGTGCGCCCTGCCGGAAGCGCCAGCACCCTCGATTCGTCGCCTGTTCGAGCTCCAGTCCCAGGTGGCCGGCGCGCTCTGGGCCATGTTCGATGACCCGGACCTGCTGCCACCCTTCGACCTTCGCGCGCTCTTCCGTCACGCCGCGAGGCTGCATCGCTATGCCCCGCTGGCACGGTGGCTCGGGCGTCCGCTCGGAGCGGTGCTGGAGCACCTGGGTCTCTCGCGCTTCACTCCGCTGCGCACGTACCTGGATGCCCTCTGTCAAATCACCGTGCAGTGCTCGGCCGCGGAAGCGGAGACGCCGTTCGCGCTCGCGGCGATGGACTACTACTGGCGCGGCACGGGGCACATCCGGGGCGGCATCGGTCAGCTCGCGTGGGCCCTGGCCCGAGCGATGGAGGCCCGCGGTGGAACCTTGATGCTGGCGAACCGCGTGAAGGGGCTGTCCTGGCAGGACGGTCACTGGCAGGTGGACACCCGTCGCGGGGTGCTCCGAGCCCGACACGTGGTGGCCAACCTGCTGCCAGGAGGACTGATGCGCCTCGCGGGCCTGTCACCCGAGCGTGTCGGCTCGATGCGTGTGTTGTCGGAGCGCGTCGCCGAGGGCTGGGGCGCGGCGATGCTCTATCTCGTCATCAAGGCGCCCGACGCGGTGTCACGCGAGGCGAGCCACCTGGAGCTCGTGCGTGACGAGCAGGCTCCGTTCATCGAGGGCAACCACGTCTTCATGTCCATCAGTGGTGAAGAAGACACGGGCCGCGCGCCCGAGGGACATCGCACGGTGACGACGTCCACGCATGTGCCCCTGCGCAAGCTGGGGGCGATGCCCACCGAGGAGCAGGGGCGCTACATCGCGGACATCCAGACACGCATGCGCGAGTCCCTGGAGCAGCTCGCGCCCGAGTGGATGCCCCACGTCACGCAGGTCCTCCCGGCCTCCCCGCGCACCTTCCAGCGCTTCACCCAGCGGGAGTCCGGCGCGGTGGGCGGCGTGCCCCGTCGCGCGGGCCTGAGCCACTACCGACAGCTGGGCCCGCTGCGCGTCATGAAGGGCCTGTGGCTGGTGGGCGACTCGGCGTTCCCCGGACAGAGCACCCTGGCCACGGCGGTGGGCGGCGTGCGCACGGCGGCGAGCGTCGCGCGCGAGAGCTGAGCCGGGCCTCTCACTCGTCCAGCAGGCTCGCCCAGAAGCCGACCATCCGCACCATGTCCGCCGCGCCCGCCTTCTTGTCCACCTCCGCGTGGCTGATGAGCGGCGTGGAGAGCTGATGGACCTCCGTGTACGGCCGCAGCGCCTGGGCCAGCAGCACCGACTCCATGGACGGAATCACCGTGTCGCCCGCGCCATGCAGCAGATAGACGGGCGAGGCCGGCGCGGGTGAGCGTGCCGGAGACATCGACGGGTCCGCGGCGAACTCGCGCACCAGCGGCAACAACAACGGCCCCAGCGCCGCCACGTTCCGAAGATTCACATAGCCCATCAACTTCGACGCGGGCTCGGGCATCCGTGTCTCCAGCACCCGTGCGTGCGCGAACGTCTCCTCCGCCAGCTTGCGGTCCGTCTGAGTCTGGTGCGAGGCCCGCAGGAACGTGCGGATGCCCTCGCGCAGCGGCTCCACCTGCTCGGGAGGCACCAGCCGGTCCGCCACGTTGAGCAGGATGATGACCACGCCATAGTCATGCGGCGTCAGGTGCGAGCCATCGGGGAGCTGACCGCTGCACAGGAAGGTCAGCACCCGGGGCAGGTCACCATGACCTCCGAACGAGAGCGTGGAGGCCACCTTGTCCCGGAGCGCGGGCCGTCCCGCTGCGACCACGGAGAGCCCGCCCGAGAAGCTGATGCCGAACAGGTCCACCTTCCCGCCCGGCGCCAGGTCCTCGCGGCCGCTCACCCACAGGGCCGCGTCCTCGATGATGTCCGGAAGGCGCGGAGTGATTTCGTAGCGCAGCAGGTCCGGCGGCTCGGGCGAGAGCACCATCTGCCCACCCCGGGCCAGGTCCTCCGCCAGCTTCACCAGGCGCGGCTCGTCGATGCCATCCGCATGCACACCCGAGGTCAGCACCACCGTGCGCCCTCGCACCTCGCGCGGTCGATACAGCCGCGCGCGGACCTCGCCATGCCGGGTGGGGACCCGCAGCTCGCTCTTCTCGAACGGAGCGTTGCGAAACCCCGCCACCGCCTCCGGCACGGCGCCCTGCATCCCGGCGGCGCGCACCACGAAGGACAACCCACGAAGCCAGTCGGCGCCCACGAACACCAGGGCCCCGAGCATCGCCACCAGGCCGATGCCCACCCACCGCCAGGTCTTGCGCTTCATGGGAACAGGTGCTCCACGAAGGTGCACAGGCGCTCGCGCTCGAAGGGCTTCTCCAAGAGCCCTCGCGAGTGGCGCCCCACGAACTCCCGCGCCTGCGCGGTGAAGGCCCCACCCGTCATCAGCCCGGTGCGCAGCACCAGCTCCGGCGCCAGTCGCTCCAGCTCCACCACGAAGTCCATTCCGCTCATGCCCGGCATCATCAGGTCACACAGGATGGCATCGAATCGCTCGCCGGTGGACAACCGTCTCAGCGCCTCGCGCGCGTCCTGCACCGCGTGCACCTCGTACACGTCCCGGACCAACCGGCTCACCGAGTTGCCCACGGAGGGCTCGTCGTCGATGAGCAGGAGCCTCTTTCGCATGGCCAGCGGCACCACGTTGCCCAGCACCGGGGACTCCGGCGCGGCGACGGTGCCCACCGCGAGCGCGGGCAGCACCACGCGGAAGGTGCTCCCCCACCCCTGCGCGCTGCTCACCTCGATGCGCC